>RFZO01000030.1 GCA_009920715.1 Actinomycetota bacterium
TCGGGGTGGTGGACCACCCGCACGCGGGGATCGGCCGCGGCGAGCGCATCGGCGATCTCCGCAGTGCGGTCGGTGGACGCGTCGTTGACGATGATGATCTCGTAGTCCGCGATGTCCCTCTCGGCCAGCAGTTCCTCGCACTCCTCGCGCGCGGCCTCGACGGCCCGCTCGATGTAGTCCTGCTCGTTCCACATGGGGAAGAACACGGACAGCTTGGCGAAGCTGGTCTGGTTCATGAGCCACCGAGGCTACTGGCGTGCCTGCACGGACAGTCCACGCCCACTACGGTCGGGACGATGATCACCGGCGGAACGACAAGACCGGCCGCGCCGGGCAACGGCTGGCGCAACACCCTCCTCGTCACGTGGGTGGGCGTCTTCGCGTGCACGCTCGCGGTCGCGGTCTCCAGCCGCACGATCGGGCGCCCGGTGTGGTGGCTGGGGCCGGGGTCGGACCCGGCACCCGTGGTCTTCCTCGCGGTTCCCGTCGCGATCGTCCTCCTCCCGCTCGCGGCTGCGGTGAGGGCGCCCCGCCTCGCCACCAGGGTGTCGCTCGTGTGCTCGTTGCTCCTCGCCCTCGCGGGTGTCCCCGACGCGGGAGACCGCATCGCGATCGCCGTCGCCACCTGGACCGTGGCCGGCACGGCACTCCTCGCAACCATTGCTGTGATGGTCGGGGCACGCCAGTACCGTTGACCCCCATGTCCAAGGTTCTCACCGCACTCCCCGTCGGCGAAAAGGTCGGCATCGCGTTCTCCGGCGGTCTCGACACGTCCGCCGCGGTGGCGTGGATGAGGGAGAAGGGCGCGGTGCCCGCGTGCTACACGGCCGACCTCGGCCAGCCCGACGAACCCGACCTCGCCGGCATCCCCGGGCGTGCCCGCGAGTACGGCGCCGAGATCGCGCGGCTCGTCGACTGCCGCGAGGAGCTCGTGAACGAGGGCCTGATCGCTCTCCAGTGCGGCGCGTTCCACATCTCCACGGCCGGCAAGACCTACTTCAACACCACACCGCTCGGCCGGGCGGTCACCGGCACGCTTCTCGTGCGTGCCATGCACGACGACGATGTCGACATCTGGGGTGACGGGAGCACGTACAAGGGCAACGACATCGAGCGCTTCTACCGCTACGGCCTCATGGTCAACCCTGCGCTGCGCATCTACAAGCCGTGGCTCGACCCCACGTTCGTCGCGGAGCTCGGCGGCCGCAGCGAGATGAGCGAGTTCCTCACGTCGCGCGGGCTCCCCTACCGCGCGAGCAAGGAGAAGGCGTACAGCACCGACGCCAACATCTGGGGAGCCACGCACGAGGCGAAGCTCCTCGAGGAGCTCGACAACGGCATGGAGATCGTCGAGCCCATCATGGGGGTCGCCCACTGGCGCGACAACGTCGCCATCAGCCCCGAGGACGTCACCGTCTCGTTCGTGGAGGGCTTCCCGGTGTCGATCAACGGCCGCGAGTTCGCCACGCGCGTCGACCTGGTGATGGAGGCCAACGCCATCGGCGGGCGCCACGGGCTGGGCATGAGCGACCAGATCGAGAACCGCATCATCGAGGCGAAGAGCCGCGGCATCTACGAGTCACCCGGCCTCGCCCTGCTGCACATCGCTTACGAGCGGCTCGTCACGGGCATCCACAACGAGGGGACCATCGAGAACTACCGCACCATGGGCCGCCGGCTGGGCCGCCTGCTGTACGAGGGCCGCTGGTTCGACCCGCAGAGCCTGATGCTGCGCGAGCCGCTGATCCGGTGGGTGGGCACCGCCGTGACGGGTTCGGTCACGCTGCGCCTGCGTCGCGGCGACGACTACAGCATCCTCGACACGCAGAGCCCGAACCTCACGTACGCACCCGAACGTCTGAGCATGGAGCGGGTGGAGGACGCCGCCTTCGGCCCGCTCGACCGCATCGGCCAGTTGACAATGCGCAACCTCGACATCGACGACAGCAGGGCGAAGCTGGAGGTCTACCGTCAGGCAGGCACGCTGACCGGCGGCAACCTGCTTGCCATCGAGGACAAGCGCTGACACAGTCCGGCGATGAGCGCCGCCCGGTGCGGCATCTCCGCCACCACCACGTGCTCGTCGGCCGAGTGCGCTCCGCCCCCCACGGCACCGAGCCCGTCGAGGGTCTGCACGCCGACCGCAGCAGTGAAGTTGCCGTCACTGCCCCCGCCCACGACGACCCCGTCGAGGTTCTCGATGCCGGCTTCGGCTGCCACCTGGGCCGCGATGCCCATGAGGACTGCCGCCGCTGACTCGTGCATCGGGGGACGCCCGATCCCGCCCAGCACCTCGATTTCGGTTCCCGGGACGGAACCACGCAGCGCGGCCATGGCGGCCTCGACACGCGGCTTCTCCTCGGGAACGGCCACACGCACGTCGACGAAACAGGAGGCGTTCTCGGGCACGACGTTGTCCGCCGTGCCGGCGGAAGCGACCGTGGGCGTGACCGTGGTGCCGCGGGACGGGTCGGCGATGGCGACGATCTGCGGGATCAGGTTCGCGAGCTCCACGAGGGAGTTGATCCCCTTCTCGGGCTCGAGACCCGCGTGCGACGCACGGCCGCGCACCCGCACCTCGAACGTGCCGGTGCCCTTGCGCCCGGTCTTCAGCGCACCGCCGTCGGCGCTGGGCTCGAGCACCAGCACCGACCCGCAGGCACGTGCCCGCTCCTCTATCAGCGCACGCGACTCGCGTGACCCGATCTCCTCGTCGCACGACAGCAGGATCTCCACCCCGGACCTGTCGGCGAGAGCCGCGACCGCGTGGATCGCCTGCACGATGCCCGCCTTCATGTCGAACACGCCCGGCCCGGTTGCCACACCGTCCTTCACCGCGAACGGACGTGCGGCAAGAGTGCCGGCGGGATGGACGGTGTCGTGGTGACCGAGGATGAGCACCCTCGGCTCCCCTCCCCCGCGCCAGTGGATGTGGGGCCCCACCGGTGACGCCACAAGCTCGGGGGCCGAGCCGAGCAGACGGACCATCATCCCCGACACCAGCCGTGCGTGCACCGTGAGCCGGTCGACGTCACGCGAGGGGGACTCCGCCTCCACGAGAACCGAGAGGTCCGCGAGCATCGCGTCGAGGTCGAAGGCGGAGGCGGTGATCACGGGGAGAATCGTGCCACGGTTCAGCGCTCGAACACCGTCTCAATTGACGAACCGTCGCCTTCGAGGAGGTCCCGGCGGGGCACCACCCCCAGGCCCGGCCCGCGCGGCACGGCGATGCTGCCGTTTGCCAGCACGAACGGCTCGGTGACATCGGGGGCGAAGTAGCGGTCGCTCGCCGAGAGATCGGGGGTGTGGGTGCAGGCGGGATGCGTGGCGAGCGCAAGGCACCCCGCGCGCCCGATGCCGGACTCGAGCATGCCGCCGATCCACGCCCCCGTCCCGCTCCTGGAGCACAGCGAGAGGATCGCGACCGCGGCGTGGAACCCGCCGACACGCGCGGGCTTCACGTTCATGACCGAGCACGCGCGGGTGGAGATTGCCTCGACGGCGGCGGCGAAGTCGGGGATCGACTCGTCGAGGCACACCGGGGTGGCGATGCGCGCGGCGAGCACGGCGTGAGCGCGCATCTCGGACGCGGCGAACGGCTGCTCGACCAGGCCGATTCCGTGGTCGTCGAGGAAAGCGAGCCGACCGGGGTCGGCAGGGTCGTACGCACCGTTCGCGTCGACGTGCAGCTCGACCCCCGCGGGGAGCGCGGCACGCACCTCGCGCACCACGTCGATGTCGCGCCAAGGTGCGATCTTCACTTTCACCCGGGTGTAGCCCTGCGCCGCGCGCGCCATGCATTCAGCAACCGCGGCATCCACTGTGTCGTGCAGCCCCACGACAACGCCCACCCGCACGTCGCGCGGGGTGCCGCCGAGGGCAGTTGCCAGTGCGACACCGCGCTGTCGTGCCTCGACGTCAGCAAGTGCCGAGGTGAAGGCGTGCGCGGCCATGGGCATTGCGGACACAGCCGCATCACGTTCGTCGAGCTGGTCATCGTCCAACTCGTCATCGGCATCGTCGACAAGCGCGGGAACGACCACGTTGCGCAGATGGTCGAGCGACACTGCCGCCGTCTCGCCGGTGTAGAACGCACCTTCGGGGGCGACGTTCTCCCCCCAGCCGACAGTCCCGTCATCGGCGGTGATCTCGACGAGCACGGCCGTGCGGGAGGTGTGGTCACCCTGCGATGTGCGCAACGGTGCGACCAGGCGCAGGGGCACCCGCGCGATCCTCACCCTGTCGATGCGCATGGCCACTCCTCACGTGTCTGGCGCCGGTGCCCGGAGTGGGGATCGAACCCACAAGGTGTTGCCACCCGGGGGGTTTAAGCCCCCTGCGTCTGCCAGTTCCGCCATCCGGGCAGGAACGGGTTCAGGCTACGCCGGCCCACGAACCAACCGCCGTACGGTCAGCCGGACCACCCTCCGCCCGAGCAGCCGGGATGCGGTCAGGTTCTCCCGCTCGTTTATCACCTCGCCCACCAGCCTGGCGAGCGCATTGCGACGCACCCCGTCGAAGGAATTGACCTCGCCCACCCAGTGACGTACTCCCTTCCGTTCGCAGATCGCATCCACCGTGTCCCGCAGCAGAAGTGCCACTGAGCCGTCACGATAGGACTGGAGGATGTTCATGTGCACCTGTGCGCATTCCGCACCGGTCGAGCGCCGCGCACGGACAATCCTGATTGCGTCACGGGTCCGTGTCCACCAGAACAGCCTTGACTCACGGTCAAGCCTGAAGGTGATGGCCCTCCCGATGACCCTCGCGGCAAGTCGTCGGGACTCGCGTCGGGTCCACTCGTCAAACGGACCGAAGTCGGTGCAGACGAATGCATAGGCAATGACTTCGTCATTGATGGACACCACGACGGAGTCTTCGGCTCCCGCTGTGAGAAACCACTCGGTGCAGAGCTTCACGTACTCGTCGAAGAGCACCACAGGGTGACCCATCTTCTCACCCATGAGGAATGTCTCGACGAAGATAGACCGCACCGCGTGCTCGTTCCCGAGCACCGACAGGCACTCAGGATGTCGACGGTCAACCAGCACGACGCATCCCGCCGCCGCCGGGCGACCTCGCGAGAATTGCCTCGGCGGTGGCGGCCCACGTGTAGTTGATGGCATGTTCCCGGCACCGGCGCGCAATCGACACCTTGTCGCCGGACACGATGTCAAGCACTCGTGAGGCGATCTCCAGCGGTTCACCAGGGCACGCGTGCCCACAACCGGGGAAGAGAACCTCCCTGGAACCTCCATGATCCGCGACGACGACGGGAGTTCCACAGGCAAGTGACTCAAGGGTCACCAGTCCGAAGGTCTCGTGAGGTCCCATGTTCAACACCACGTCGGCACCGCCGAGATGCCTCGCCACATCTGCGCGATCTGCAATCGACCCGAGAAACCGGACGGGCAACCCTTTGGCGCGGCGTTCCAGCACATCCCGCAGCGGACCGTCCCCCGCAATAATCAATTCGACATCCATGTGGCCGTTCAGCACCCTGAGGGTCTCCACGGCGAGCTCCGGCCGTTTCTCCGGCGACAACCGGCCACACGTGACGAGACGCAAGGGCTCACCCCACATCGAGGACTTGTGCGCAACTGTGAAAGTATCGGCATCAACCCCGAGCGGAGTCACGAAGACCCGCGACGAGCGAGTGAATTCTGCGGCGGCGTACTCCGAAGCACACACGATGAGGTCCGCGAAGCGCTCAATCCCGCGTCTCCAGTGGCTGACAGCCGGAAGCACAACCCGTGCGACGAGCGGTCCCCGTCTGACAACCTCGTCAGCGCGTTCGTGCGACACGACCGTCACGTGAATCCCGCGACTGGCGCACCATGGCACAACCCACGAGAGCGTGGTCTTGTCAGAGAGTTCGACGATGTCCGGGCAGAATTCGTCAATCAGGTCGGCCACGGGGCGCCGGGCGCGAATCACCCGGTACCCGCCGGTCATCGGCACGCGGGGACCAGGAATTCGCACAAGCCGCCCATCCACGGACTCGTGGGCCGTGCCGGGAATCACCGTCATGACGACATGACCTCTGGCCCGGTACTCGCGGGCCAGCGACTCCATCGCCTTGCCCATGCCACCCGACGTGTCGTGGACGAAATTCGCGAGCTGCAGAATCCTCACTGTGTGCGGCTCCCGGCTTCTGGCATTTCTTTGGTCAGTTCAACCAGTGCACCGTACGTCATCGACTCATAACCACGACCGAGTGCCCCGGTGCACATCTCGAGAACCGAGCCGCGCAGGACCCGATGTCGAATGTCATCGGGATGGACTGCGACACGGAACGGAACCCCGCCGCGCATCAGAATGCGGGCAACATTCAGTGTCAAGACCCCGACGGCGCCGGAGATTCGACTTCCGGGCCGTTGCGACAGGACGGGCATGACGATCGGTTCCCCGTCGAGAGGCATGACGGCGGTGTGGGTGGTGGTCCACCGGTAACCAAGTGAACGGAGGGCGGACACGGTTCCCCCCGACATCAGCCAGCCAGGAGCAACAAATCCGGTGGTGTCAATCCCCTGCGAACGCAACGCCTCCCGACCGAGAGTGAGATGGACGGATGCATCCTGCTCGGACAGTTCCCAGAACTCCTGGCACCCCCTTCCGAGCAAATTCCCGAGCACCCGTCGCGCGTACGACACATCACCTCTCACGCTGGAGTGGCACCAACCGTGCTGGACAATCTCGTGACCCCGTGCGGCGGCCGCATCGAGCCATTCCACAAATCCATCGGCCCCCGACATGTCCCTTCCCATCCACGGTCCCGGAACGACGAGAATCGAGACACGGACCCCCACCGACTCGAGAAGGTCCAGCCAACGGCGACTGACCTCGGCCGTCGCCGGTGCGGCATCATGCAACGAGACGACCAACGAGCGTCTCACGGCACAGACCTGTACGCGAAAGCCAGTCCACTGACCACCGACCTGTAGTGACCCTCCAGTTCGTCCATCACCGAAGTCCACGATCTCGTCTCGACTGAATCGCGCGCCGCGGCGGCAAGTCGTTCGCGCTTGATGGGGTGGTCAACGAGTTCCCCGACAGCACCGGCCAAGGAACGAACAGATTTCTCCGTCCACAGATAACCGTTGACTCCGTGGAGCACCAGATCAAGAGGTCCGCCCGCGGCCGGGGCGACCACTGGTACCCCGGACGCCAGCGCCTCCTGAACGGCCTGGCAGAACGTCTCGTTGACGCCTGTGTGCACGAATAGATCGAACGAGGCGTGATAGCGGCTGAGCTCCGTTCCCGACCTGAAACCTGCGAACTCGGCTCCGGGCAGCATCCGGCCGAGTTGATTGCGCATCGGACCCTCACCCACGATGACCAGCCGGGTGCCCGGCAGGCCGACGATGTCACGCAGCCTCTCCACCTGCTTCTCGCGCGCGAGCCGGCCGACGTAACCGATGATGATCTCGCCCTTTGGTGCCAGTTGGGCCCTCAGATCGTCATTCCTGTGGCAAGGGTTGAACCGCTCGAGGTCAACCCCGCGCATCCAGCGGACCACATTGTCGACTCCACGTTGTCGCAGGTCCCAGACCGCCGCGGTCGATGGCGCAAGAGTGACGTCGGCAGCCTTGTGGAGACGGGCGATGTGCCTCCACAGCGCCGGAGCGGTCAGTCCCATGCCGTAGCGGGAGGCAAAGCCCGCAATGTCGGTTTGGTACACGGCGACCGTGGGCACACCGAGGCGCCGAGCTGCAAGCAGTCCGGCTCGCCCCATCACCACGGGGGACGCGACGTGCACGACGTCGGCTCTCACCGACCGAATGGCCTCCCTCACGGCGGCAACCGAACGTCCGACCCGCAAACCCTCGTATCCGGGAAACCCGACCGACGGGATCCTGTGCACGGGAATTCCCGAATGGGAGGAGTCCCCCGGCGCCGGGGCGATTATCTCCACGTGATGCCCTCTTGCCGTCATGTGTTCCGCAACCCGCAGAACACTGTTCGTCACGCCGTTGACAAGGGGCAGGAAGCTCTCCGCGACGATCGCGATCCTCAGGTTCGACCGCGATTTCGTGTGCAACAGCCTGGATGGGTGCCTTGACTCGGACACAGTGCGCCCCGTGTTCGGACCGCTCATGCTGTCACCTCCCCGCGTCCCCCGGGTTCCGACCCGCGAATGACCATTGCCCCAATCGCAACGACGCCCAGGAATACCGTGACCTTGCACGGGACCGTCGGCACGGGGGGCGGAATCACCTTCACCACGGATTCCCCCGCAACAAAGGCCGCTGACGAGATTGCGACCTGTCGGCACCAGGTACCCCACGGGAACACACGGTGAAGCGGCTCTCCGAAAACCCGCCCTATGCGACCGAGTGTCCAGATCCAGGAAACCACGAACGCGAGGACCGCCCCGGAGGTCAGGCCCACCAACCCCCAGCAGACCAAGCCGGTCCAACCGAGGAGAATGTTCGAGCCAAGCAGCACCAGACCCGACCAGACTGTCTCCATCACCCGTCCCGCTGCCCTCAGGACGGCTCCGTACTCCGTGACGCGGTGCAATGACACGAGGACAAACAGACGGAACGGCACCACTGCGGGTTCGAATGCGGGACCGAACACGGTGCGGATGAGCTCAGGTGCCACCAGCGCGACCAACAGCACCGTCGGGACGACGATTCTGCACATTGACTCAACTTGCGCGATCCACAGCCTGTGGGCCGTGGTGCGGTGACCGTCGGCAAGGAGCCGCACAAGTCCGACGGCGATGGCCGCCCCGCCTGCATATGGAAGCGCGGCAAGCACCGGTATCTCCTGGGCGGCAACGACATACGTGCCGACCATCTCGGGCAACCGGACTGCGATCATCCATTTGTCCGCGGACTTCGCCAGGACGCCAGCGGCGAGCGTCAACCCGAGCGGAATGCAGAACATGAACTGTGACCGCAGCATTCCTTCGTCGGCCACCGACAGGTTCTCCAAACGTGGCCGCAACACGACGACGGAGGTTGCGAACCGGACAAGAGCTGCCACCGCGAGCCCGGCCACCGTTGCCGTGGCACCGGCACCGGCCAAGGCCGGCCCGAGGACGGCCCCCAACTGGAGGACCGACATCGATGCGTCCCATGTTCCCGACGCCCGCACGCGACCTCTGGCCAACAGAGTGGGGCCGCAGATTGCTGTCGGAGGTTCCGCTGTGAAGGCAACAGCGAGCAGCAACGCGAGCCGCATTGACCCGAGCAGCCCGAATGCCGACTCGAGGACGACCAGAGTTGCCCCCGCAATGAATCCGCTGCCGACCAACGAGATAAAGGTGCGCGAGACGAGTGCACGGCCCTGTGCCACGTCCAGGCGTGGAACGAAGTACATGATGCTGTGCTCAAGGTTGAAACTTGCGAGGGTCACGCCGACCACGTACACCGTGAGCATTAGCGCGAGGGTGTTCCAGTCCTGTGACGACAACACCCTCGCAAGCACCACAATCATCAGCAGTTGGGAGACCTTCTCGCAGGTCTGGCCGAGCGCAATCCAGCCGACCCGCCTGCCTAGCGACGCATCCCGGTCGACTGTCTCAACTGATGACATGGAGCACCTCCCCAGCAGTGCTTCGATCCACTGATTCGACTGTCGTCAGTTCGTCGTCGGTGAGCCGGAACGCCCCGAGAGTCGTGATGTCGCGCCTGAGATACCTCGCGACGAGCCAGGCAGGCCACTGTGCCGGGGTGCGTCTCAACCGCTGCTCGAAATGTGCCCGTGACCATGTGTTGGCCCCGTGGTGGATTCGAACGAAGAGATGGGAATGCTCCCTCCCGAGAACGGTCATCCCTAACTCGCGGGCAACGGAGGCCATGAAGACTCCGTCCTCGTTGCGTCGCAACGACGGGTAACGGCTCTCGCACCTCCGGTACAGGATCGTCCCCGGGGTCGCAGTGCCCGTCTCGGCACGGAAATTCATGATTGACCCGTTCCCCTCGATGCGCACGAGAGTCCACTTCAGCGCACAGGCGCCTGTTCCCCCGGCCAGCGCCGAATTGAGCTGCGTCTCAATTCTCGTCGGCGCATACCACTCGTCGTCATCCCACTGGATCATCCAGTCGCCCTGTGCCAACTCCATTGACATGTTGCGCAGGTCCCCGAGGGTGAGAGCCGGGTCCCTCGGGATACGTACGTACCTGACTCTTCCCGGAGCCCCATGAGCCGAGATCACCGACGAATAATCGACCGACCCGTCGTCCAGTATGACCAACTCGGTGTTCTCGTAGGTCTGGTGCGCATGACACTTGATGGCCCGGCTCGCGAGTCCGGGACGGTCGGCAGTGACCATGAGACAACTAACCAGCGGTGACACGACCCTTGCCCTGCTGCATGCCTGCATCCGCATCCATGAGACCGTGGATCACGGTGCCAGGACGGGCGCACGGGTCCGTTGCTGACATCCGCGCCACACGGGTCTCATGGTTGGATGCCGCCACGTGCACCGCCACTGCCGAATCAGGCAGTCGAAAGGTCACGTCCTCGAACAACCGGAAACTCTGCCCGGGTGGGATGCTGTAGAAGACGTCAGGACCGAACACACGCACGTTCGCACTGGTTCCGGACAGAACGTCGTGGATCAGGGTCGGACCGGTCGAGTAGCGGATGGCGGAATCGACTTCGCCGATCCCGGCGAGCACCTCGGAGATGAACTGCGACCGCGGCGATGACGCCAACACCGCGTTGTTGGCCTGGAGTTCCGTCCATGCGTGCCCGAATCGATCGATGCGCCCTGCCACTCCGAGTCTCCCGGACGCGAGAAGGGAGTCGCATCGAACAGCCGAGTACGCAAGAGCCCATGCACAGGTCGTGGGGCTCATCCAGACCGTCCGGTCACCGCTCACCCGCCGGCGATCACCGCTCCAGACAGTCTCAAGTCCGATCGCCGCATCCACCCCGTCCAGGTCGGGGAACCGCGCCACCGTGAGGACATCAGTGTCCAGGTAGACGCCGCCGTGATCATGAAGCAGGGCATACCGGAGGATGTTGCTGCGGGCCGCATGGGACGCTCTCGGCAATCGCGAATAGACATCGGCGGCTCCGGAGAGTGCAAGGGGCAGTCGCCCGAGAACCTCTGCCGGATCGAGGGCCACGACCTCGGCAGTCCCGTCATCGAGCAATGCCTGGAAGTGAACTGATGTTGGGGAAGGACCAACGACGTACACGACGACGCGCGCATCCGGATGGTGACAGGAGACCAAGGACACGGCGATCCTGAACAGGAGGGAGAACCTGTCGCCGGACCAGATGAAGAAGAAGTCGGGTCTTGTCTCCGCGCGCATCCTCGCGAGAATGCGGTATCAAAGGTGTCGGCACGACATTTTTCCCATGAACGCGGAACGAACGAATTACCGGGACACACATGACCATGTGTTCGTCGTTTCGGGGCCCACCCAAGTTTGTCTGCACGACACTTGATTGACAGATTCAGGCTACGCGCGGTGCGTGGACCTCGGCCGTGAACTGCAGCATGGACCGCCACAGGAGCGTGCGGATTCGGTCGGCATCGGGCGGTGTGAGCCGGTTGATGACGATGACGCCCTCGATCATGTCCCCGATGATCGCGGTGAGCGGACGGTCGGCCACCCGCACCGCGACCACGCCGCCCGTGCCGGTGCGGCCGCGCCGGACCGTGCGGTCGACACCCACGACCCGGGGCGGCGACCGGAACCCCGGAACGGCGAGACCCATGTCCTGCGTGCGCAGCGCGAGCACCCTTGCCGCAGCTGTGAAGTGGGAGGTGCCCGCCGGTCTCATGGCTGCATCGTGCCAGAAGGGTGTTCCATGCCCCTTCTAGGGTGGCGGGGTGCAGGAGGACGACCTCAACCCCATCCAGTTCGAGGTTCTCTCCACATTGCGTGTGCCGGAGGACTGGCGGCCGCTCGACCCGGGCGTGGTCGCCGCCGTCGAATCCCTCCTCGTCGAGACCCTCGCGCCGCTGCGCGGCAGGTTCACCGCCGAGAACCCGCTGCGGATCAACAAGAACGGCCTCTCCACCGTCCACGGTTGCGAGAAGTTCCACGTCGAGCAGAAACGGCAGCCATTCGCATGGAACGTGAACACGGTGCGGGGAACCATCGTCCACAAGGCCGTGGAGCTCCTCCTCAACTGGCGAGGTCCCGTCACCCCGGCCGACGTGGTGGACGAGGCCATCGCATCCATCGCCGACAACCCGCGCGAAAGCGCGAGCGACTTCCTCGACCAGTTGCCCGCCGCCCAGATGGCGGAGCTGCGCGGTGCAGTCATGTCGGCCGTCACCAATTTCGTCGACTGCTTCCCTCCGCTCAAGCGGCAGTGGCGCCCGCTCGTCGAGTACTCCGTGCTCTACGACCTGTTCGACAAGTCGGTGCAGTTCAACACGCGCATGGACCTCGTCATCGGCCAGCCCGGCCGGCGCGTGCTCATCGACCTGAAGACGGGCCGCGTCACGCCAACCCACCGCGACGACCTGCGCTACTACGCCCTCATCGAGACGCTCCGCACGCGCCAGGCACCGCGGCTCCTCGCCTCGTACTCGCTCGACTCGGCCAGGCTGGACGAGGAGGAGGTGTCAGAGGGCGTGCTGCAGGCCGCCGTCCGCCGCACCGCCGCCGGCGCGATCGCCATCGCCGAACTGCAGCTCAAGTCGCGCGAGCCGCGGGTGCGACCGGGCATGCAGTGCCGTTGGTGCCCCGTGGCCGGGGAGTGCGCCGAGGGCCAGCGTCACCTCCGCGAGATGGCCGGCGGCGACGACGACGAGGCCTGACGGAGCCGTGCGTCAGCCTGCGTGCGCTGCCCGCACGTGGGGTGTCATCACGGCGAACGGAACCCCGAGGCCGGCTGACGCACGCACGGTGCTGATGAGGCGCCCCTCCTGCACGGCGGGCTTCGGGGGGCTCATCACGTCGGGACCCACGTGGCGGAACAACGCGTCGATGTCCTCCACGCTCACAACCATGCCCCACAGGTGGGCGCCGGGTTCGGTCACGTGGGGGCCCGACACGATCTCGATGACCGAGTTGTCGAAGGTGTGGAACCGTTGCTCCACTCCGCGGCCGGCGTCGCGCACACGCTTGAGCGGCAGCCCCAGCACCTCCTCCACCGCGGCACTGGTGCGGGCACCGTCGTCGGTGTTCACCACCACATGGTCAAGCGCGACGCCCACGGTCGGGCCGATCGCGTTGCTGCCGCGCGCAGGGACAGCCGATGAGGACAGGAAAGTGGGAATGCCGTCGACGGCGGTGACCGAGTCGGTCATGGCCCCCACCGTCCAGTCGAGGACGCCGCTGCCGGTCTCATCAACGACAAACGCCACGTCACCCAGGAGGGACGTGGCGTCAGCGAACGTGAACCCGAATTGTTCCCAGGCCCCACGGGAGCCCCCGATGCGGAGGCCGAGGAGCCGGGTCACCGAATAGGCCTCAGCCGCGGCCCATGTTGGGGCGCTTGCCGTGGTTGGCCTTCGAGCGGCGCAGACGCGCCTTGCGCTTCTTGGTCTTCTTCGACATAGGAAGACGAGACTATCGGCGGACGGGGTCGCCCGCACCCGGGGACCGCGGGGCCGGCCGGATCAGGCCTTGCGCCACCGGGCGCGACCGTCGGAGTAGGGCGTGCCGTCGGTCTTGGTGGTCGCGCACACGTAAGTGGCGCCCGAATACGTGCCCTGGGCACCCTTCGGGGAGCAGTACGCACCCGGCTTCACCGTGGGCAGGGCCGAACCCTTCGCCGCGGTGGTGTCGGGCGTGGACGACACAGGAGCCGTGGTCACGGACGGTTGGGCAGGTGCCGTGGTGGCGGGAGCCGACGGCGTGCCGGGTGCTCCAACCGCGGATCCCCACGGGGCGAGCGTGGTTCCCGCACAGGCCCCCGTCAACCGCTTCTCGATGAAGCGGTACTCGCTCTCGTCCATGGAGAGTCCCCACTGAGCCTTCACGGACACCCAGTCGGAGAGATACGAGCAGTGGATTGCCTTGTTGCGCGGCATCCACTGCGGCGGGTCCTTCTCGCCCTTCGAACGGTTTGACGATGAGGTCACGGCGATGAGTGACCGGGGATCGGACATGTCGTTCGCAAACGACTGCCGGCGGGAGGCGGACCACCGGCCCGCCCCGGAGTCCCACGCCTCCTTCAGGGGAACGAAATGGTCGATGTCGATCTCGGAGGGATCGGTGATGTTCCTGTCGTCGTACGACGAGTACCAGTCGCCCGCGATGACTTTGCAACCGAACGGATCGACCTGTGCCGGCGAGGTGCTCTCTGCGATGAGGATCTCCTCCCGCGTGTTGCACGAGTCGCCGTCGGCATCCACCCAGTGCCTGAACTTGCTGCGCAGGTATCCCGCCGGCTGTTCCTTGCGGATCGGAATGGTGGCGAGAACGTCGAGTGCCAGCTGGGTGGATGCGGTGGCCTTCGGGGCCACTGTCGAGGTTGCTGCGGACGAAGTGCTGCCGACTGCGGCCGCGGGCGGAGCGGCTGTCGTGCCGGCGGCCGACCCGGCCGCCGCGCAGCTTGCGGAGAACGCGATGGCTATCGCGGGAAAGATGATGAGGGACCTCTTCTGGCTCACTGTCATCATGTCTACACCCTTTCTGTCGGTGTGTCAGGCGTCGTCGTCGTCAGTTGCATTGCCGGGTTCCGCTGCATCACCGTCGTGCGTGTGGTCGAATTCCAGCACCTGGTTGCAGTGGCCGCAGACAACCTTGGGGGCAACAGGATGGCCGCAGGGACCATGGACGATGAGAGGTGTGGGCGTGCCGTCGAGAACCCACCTGTCGCCCCAGTCCTTCATCACGATGATGACGCCGTAGAGATCACGCCCCGACTCGGTGAGCCGGTACTCGTACCGCTCCGGCTTGTCGGTGTACTTGATCTTCTCGAGCACACCCCGGTCGACCAGTTTGTTCAGCCGGTTGGTCTGGATGTTGCGTGCCACTCCCAGCCGTTTGTTGATGTGCTCGAACCGCACGCTCCCGCGGAGGATCTCGCGCAGGATGAGCAGCGTCCACCAGTCACCGATGACCCCGAGGGCGGCCGCGAGGCCGTGCGTCAGCGAGTTGGACTCCCTCTTCCTGGGCATGGGCGCAAACCCTAATGGTGGGGTGTGTCGCTATTGGGGAAATACACCATTGACATTTTGCCCAAATCGGGCCCGATGTCACTCACATAATGTCTGCGGCGCCTCGGCCCGCGCTGGGCACCGGCTCGGGGTCGTCGAGCTCGATGAAGATGCACTCACCCGGGCAGACGTCGGCCGCCTCCACCACCGACTTCATGTGCCGGGGCTCCACCCGGGCCATCGACCCGGCGCCACCGGGATCGTTCTGGATGACACCCCTCTCCACCACGTAGGCGATGCCGTCCTCCAGCAGGGTGAACGCCTCGGGGCAGTGGTCCTCGCACAGCCCGTCACCCGTGCAGAGGTCCTGGTCGATCCACACGCGCATGGCTCGAGACGGTACCGCCCGCGGACCCCACCGGCCCTAGCCTGCCCGCATGCCAGGTGACACCCTCCCGCCCCCGCCCGTCGCGGCGCGGCGGCCGCACACGTGGAATCGCCCGACAGGTCCCGTCACCGACGAGTGGGCATGGCTCGCCGACCGCGACGATCCCGCGGCCATCGCGCACCTAGAGGCGGAGAACGCGTGGGCCGACCAGTGGTTCGGGACACGCGGATCACTGATCGAGGACCTGTTCGGCGAGATCAAGTCACGCGTGAAGGAGGACGACGACGCGGTGCCCGTTCGTCGCGGGGCGTGGTGGTACACCAGCCGGACGGTCACAGGGCTCGCGTACCAGGTCCACACCCGCGGCACCTCGCGCGGGACCGCAACGGAGAACGTGATCCTCGACGAGAACGCGGAGGCGGCTGGCCACGGGTACTTCTCCCTGAACATCTTCGACGTGTCGAACGACGACGCGACCCTCGCGTGGTCCGGTGACACAGACGGCAGCGAGCTGTACACGGTGCGTTTCCGCGACATCGCGACGGGGACGGACGCCCCGGAGGAGATCCCGGGCACCACGTGGGGCGGCTCTGCGTGGTCGACGGACGGATCGGTGTTCTTCTACGTCGTCCCCGATGCCGCGATGAGGCCCTGGCGGGTCATGCGCCACCGCATGGGCACGCCCCACACCGCCGACGAAGTGGTGTTCGAGGAGCCGGACGAGCGGTTCTTCGTGTCGGTCGAGCTCACCAAGTCGCGACGGTGGATCGTGCTGGAGTCGTCCAGCAGGACGAGCAGCGAGTCCTACCTTCTCCGCGCAGACGACCCGCTCTCCGCGCCACGGTCGGTGCGGCCGCGCCGGGACGACGTCGAGTACTCGATCGACCACTGGGGCGACAGGTTCGTGGTGGTCCACAACGAGGGGGCGCTTGACTTCCGCGTCGACACCGCGGCAGAGGAATCACCCGGCGACTGGCACCCGCTGGTCGGCCACGTGGCGGGCGCCCGGATCACGGCGTTCGAGTGCTTCGCCGGCTGGGCCGCGATGCAGCGGTGGGTGGCCGGACAGCAGGTGATCTCGGTCGTGCGCCCCGACGGTTCGTCCTTGGACGTGCGCGTGCTCGACGAACCCCACGAGGTGGAGATCGACACGAACCCCGAGTTCGGTGCCGCATCGCTGCGGATCTCGTACCAGTCCCTCACGACCCCGCCGACGGTGGCCGAGGTGGATGCGCACTCCCTCGTCCTCACGGTGCTGAAGCGGACGGAGACCCCGAACGTCGACCTCTCCGCGTACGTGTCCGAACGGATGTGGGCCACGGCGGATGACGGCACCCCCGTGCCGTTCGACATCGTGCGGCGCGCGTCCACGGCCCTGGACGGCACAGCCCCCTGTCTCGTCTACGGGTACGGCAGCTACGAGGCGTCGATGCCTCCCTGGTTCTCGGTGGCGCGCCTGTCCCTTCTCGACCGCGGTTTCGTCTGGGCGCTCGCCCACCCGCGCGGCGGCGGCGAGATGGGACGGGCCTGGTACTTGGAGGGAAAGCTCCTTGCCAAGAGGAACACGTTCACCGACACGCTTGCTGTCGTGCACCGTCTGGGGGACGGCATCGTGGACCCCTCGCGCGTCGTCGTGCGGGGCGGCAGCGCCGGTGGCCTCCTCGTCGGTGCGTGCATCACCATGGAACCTTCCGCGTTCGCCGGCGCCGTCGCCGAAGTGCCGTTCGTCGACATCGTGACCACCATGAGCGACCCGACTCTGCCGCTCACCGTCACGGAGTGGGAGGAATGGGGGGATCCCCGCAGCGAGCCGTGGGCGTCCTACATGCTCGGGTACTCCCCGTACGACAACACGGTGGCGGTGAAGTACCCGGACCTGTACGTGACGGCCGGCCTCAACGACCCGCGCGTGAGCTACCACGAACCCGCCAAGTGGGTCGCGCGGCTGCGCGCCGTGTCGCCGGGGACGCTCGTCGTGTTCCGTTGCGAGATGGGGGCGGGTCACGGAGGTCCGTCGGGGCGTTACGACAGGTGGCACGACGAGGCACGCACCCTGGCCTTCGTCATCAGCGCGGCCAGTTGAGATTGCGCGCTGCGGTTGCGGCACGGACCGGTCAGTTGAGCGCGGCGGCCGCGAAGAGGGCCGCGATCATCCCCGCGTTGCGCACAAGGTCACGCCACCCCGGCGCCCTCACGGAACGGGCGCCGAAGCATGCGCACGGCACGGTGCTGCCCGACACCACCTGCACCGCGAGGAACACCGTGAAGATCAGCAGCAACAACGTGGCGAGCCCGTACACCGGGGCGAACGGCGGCAGCACCACGAGGCACACACCGAGAACAAGCTCGACGGGCGGCACGACAACCGCGACCGCGACGGGCAGGCCCTGGGCGCGCGCCGCAGAACGCCACTGCGCCGGGTTCGTCACCTTGTTCGCCCCCGCCCACGCGAACGCGGCGCCGACGGCACCGGCGAGCAGCCGAGCGGGCAGGCTCACCTGACGGCGACGGCGCGGGTGACCTTGCCGCGGTAGAAGGCCATGGCGTCCCCGGCATCGTCGACGTTGTCGAGCGACTCCACCGTGCCGACGACCATGTAGTGGTCGCCCACGACCGTCTCGGAGTGGACAGTGCAGTCGATGGTGGCGATCACGCCGGGGAGCTGCGGGAGGCCTGTCGCCGAGGGAACCCACTCCACCCCCTCGAACTTGTCGTCGCCCTCCTTCGCGAACCTCCAGCACAGTTCGTCCTGGCCGTCGGCGAGCACGTTCACGCAGAACCTCCCGCTTGCGGAGATGTCGGCCCACGAGCGCGAGTTGAGCCCGGGCAGGAAGCCCACGAGCGCCGGCTCCAGCGAGACCGACACGAACGACCCGATGGTGATGCCGCGCGGGGTGCCGTCCGCACCGATGCCCGTGACCACGACGACGGAGGTGGGCACGTGGCCGAGCACCTGGCGGAACTTTGCGGAATCGAACGACGCGGTCATCCCCACAGAGTAGACCGCACCCGGAGGCCGGCTCTCAGACGGCGACGGTCTGGTTCTCGCGCGCGGCGAACACCTCGACACCCGCGAACCCGCACGACGCC
>RFZO01000291.1 GCA_009920715.1 Actinomycetota bacterium
ACGGGCTGTACTGGTGGGACAAGCAGCAGTGCGTCCTGGCCGTGAGCGCCGGGCGGGTGTGGAAGATCACGGACCAGGCAGGGACGTACACGGAGATTACCGGCTCGACGGCGCTCCGGTCGGCGCAGCTCGTGAGCTTCGCCAACGATGCGAGCACGTGCGTGATGGCGAACGGCGGGCAAATGGTCCACACCGACCTCTCGACGCTGACGACGATGGCCGATGCCGATGCGCCGACGGCAGTGACGCACGTGGCGGAACTCGACGGCTACGTGCTGGCGAACGAAGTGGACACGGGGCGGGTGCATTATTCGGATATTGATGACCTCACCGGTTGGCAGGCGTTGTCGTTCTGGACGGCGGAAGCGAAGACTGATGATGTGGTCGCCGTGAAAGAGGCGTTTCGAGAAATCTGTGCGCTGGGCCGGGAGACGGTGGAGTTTTGGGTCAACGACGGCGTGGCGCCGTTCTCGCGGATCCCCGGCAGCGCGCAGCCGTACGGGACCGATGCCCCGCAGTCGCTCGCGCAGGTCGGCAATAGCTGGATGTGGCTCGCACATACGCGCCGGCTGGTCACGATGCAGGGCCGGCAGGTCCTCGAAGTGTCCAGTCCGTACGATCGAATCCTGCAACGGTATCCGTCGGTGAGTGATGCAGTGGGGTACACGGTGTCGATCGACGGGCACCCGATTTATCTGCTGAATTTCCCCTCGGCGAAAGAGACGCTGGCGTACAACTACCAGACGCAACAGTGGCACAAGTGGGGATATTGGGACACGAGCCGGGGCGAATATCAGCGGTACCGGGGGCAGACGTATTGTTATGCACGGGGCTGGAACCAGCACCTCGTCGGCGACTATGCGAACGGGATTATTTATAAGGCCGATCGGGCAGTGTACACGGACAACGGCAATCCGATACGGACACTGCTCCGGACGGGGCATGTGTCGCATGGGGCTGAGTTCACGAAACGCTCGGACATTTTCCGAATCCGCTGCAAGCGTGGCGCGGCGAACAGTGCGGTGAGCAACCCCCAGGTGATGCTGCGGTCGCGGATCGACAATAAAGCTCAGTGGGGGCCGGAGCGGTGGAAGTCGCTCGGGCAGGTCGGCGACCATGAGGTGCATCTGGACTGGCGGCGCAACGGCATCTATAAAACCTGTCAGCGGGAAATTGTCCATAGCGATGCGACGGATTTTGTCTTGATGGGCGCACAGGAATATCTGACGGTGCTGGGGAGGTAGCGATGGCAACGCCGTTGTCCGCGCCGCCTGGCGTGGCCGATCTCAAGAACTTTCGAGCCCTGGAGTCGTGGCACCAGGCGGTGCAGTCGATGCTCAAGCTGACCGGCTCACGGACGCTGGACGTCGGCTCAATTGCGGCTGGCACCACGGGGTCATTTACCGTGACCGTGACAGGCGCACGGGCCGATGCGGGCCAGACGGTGCAAGTCGGGCTCCCGTCGACCGTGGATACCGGACTCGTCCCGTGGGGAACGGTCACGGCGGATGACGTGGTGACGGTGTACCTGTACAATAGAACCGGCTCCCCGATTGACCCGGTGAGCGCGACTTATTACGTGAGGGTGATGCCGTGAATGAGATTCTGACGGTCGCACCAAAAGAGCCCACCATCCCGCGCAACGACGACGTACGCCGGGGGATTATTCGCCTCGAGCACCAGATCAACGAGTATAAGGCCGAGCATGGCCTCCCGGATCCCGACCTGCCCCTGTGGCATGCGTTTGCGCCGGGGGCCTATGCGCGGACCATCTTTATCCCGGCGGGCACGCTGGTCGTCGGGAAGATCCACAAGCACGCGCACCTGAACATCTTGATTCGGGGGCGGGTGTCGGTGGCG
>RFZO01000292.1 GCA_009920715.1 Actinomycetota bacterium
TCCTGCCCCGACGACCTTCCGGACGAGGTCGTTGTCGCGGTCGGCCACCAGCAAGTCGGTGCCATCGAAGGCAAGGCCCATCGGGTAGGCGAATCGGGCGGCAAGGGCCGAACCATCGGCCAGACCCGCCTCGTCGAGGATACCTGCCACGACGGGAGCCTCGGCAATGCCCACGGAAGCCGTGGCAATGGCAGGGAACAACTGGGCCGGTGCCACGCGACGAAGCACCGAGCGACTGCTGTCGGCCAGCCACAGACTGCCGTCCGGTGCCATGGCAGCACCCCAGATCTGGCCCACCTGTCCCCCTTCGGGTGCCTTGAGGAAGAGCCGGAAGGCCTTGTCAGGCCCGTCGATGCGGGTCAGGAACGTGGGTAGCCCTTCGGGACGAACCGTTTCCTGATAGCCGTCTGCGACAAAGAGGGAAAGAAGGAATCAAAGTCGAAGGGCAACTACACCCCGCCCGACGTGATCCTCGATCGTTCGGCACGCGTCATCGCCCGTGACGGCTCGGCCGAGCCCATGGAGAGTCACCGCACCGACGTCCTCGCGCACAACGACCGCCTGGCCGGCGACGGCATGCGCGTCATCGCCGTCGCCCAGCGCGACTTCTCCCCCGACGCATGGGACGAGTTCGTCGACAGCGGCGCCGAACCGCTCCAGCTGGTCGACGACCTGGTGCTGCTCGCGCTCGTCGGCATCGTCGACCCGCCCCGGCCCGAGGCGAAGGCGGCAATCGCCGAGGCGAGGCAAGCGGGCATCGCCGTGAAGATGATCACCGGCGACCACGCCGTGACAGCCCGTGCAATCGGCGAGGAGTTGGGTCTGGTCGAGGGCGAGGCGGCGGCACTGACGGGCGCCGACCTCGACAGACTCTCCGACGAGGAGCTCGACTCGGTCATCGACGAGGTCGCGGTGTTCGCCCGCGTGGCGCCCGAGCACAAGATCCGCCTGGTCGCCGCGCTGCAGCGCAAGGGCCGCGTGGTGGCGATGACGGGCGACGGGGTGAACGACGCCCCGGCGCTGAAGAAGGCGGACATGGGTGTCGCCATGGGAATCACCGGGACGGAGGTGACGAAGGAGGCCGCCACGATGGTGCTCACCGACGACAACTTCGCCACCATCATCCGCGCCGTGAAGCAGGGCCGCACCATCTACGACAACATCGTGAAGTTCGTGCGGTTCCAGCTGAGCACCACGCTCGGTTTCGCGATGCTGTTCCTCGCCGCGTCGATCACCGGTATTGCCGGCGGCAAGCCCTTCGCCGCCATCGCGGTGCTGTGGGTCAACCTCATCATGGACGGCCCGCCGGCCATGGCCCTCGGCCTCGACAGCCCTGACTCCGACGTGATGCAGCGGAAGCCCCGGCCCTCGGACGAGCGCATCCTCACGCGCGAACGCTGGGCGGCGATCTCGTTTGCCTCCGTGGTGATGGCCGTCGGCACGCTCGCCGTCCTCTACTGGGCTCCCGGGACCGAGGCGAAGGCGGGGGTGGCCACGGTCGCCGGGACGATGGCGTTCAACACGTTCGTCATCTTCCAGTTCTTCAACATCCTGAACGTCCGGAGCGACCGGAACACCGTGTTCCGCCGCGAGACGCTCGGCAACAAGCAGCTGTGGTCCGCCCTCGCCGCGGTGCTCGCGCTTCAGGTTGCGGTCACGCACTTCGGGCCGATGCAGCGCCTGTTCGACTCAACGTCGATCTCGGGTGCCCAGTGGCTGGTCTGCATCGCTGTCGCCTCGTCGATCCTGTGGCTGGAGGAGGCACGCAAGTTCGTGCTGAGGCGCCGCACAAACTGACCACGGGGAGGCCCGCGGCGACTACCGGGTCAGAGCCCCTGCTCTGCCCTGTGGTGGGCGACG
>RFZO01000293.1 GCA_009920715.1 Actinomycetota bacterium
GTGGGTGCGCACGTTGTCGGCGTCCACACTCACGAACCACCGCGCGTTATCGGGGAGACCGTCGCCGATGAGGTGCCGAAGGTACTTCACCGACCGCGTGTAGCCCCAGAAGGTGACAGCGGGTCGAGCCTTCTGCACTTCGCGCACCACCACAGCGAACCACGGCGCGAAGATGTCGCCCGAGGACATCCACCGGAACGAAGGTGACGCGACGCCCGCGGCGATCTGAAGCGCGGCGGAACGATCCACCAACGCGCAAAGCGCATCCACGGCGGCACGCTTGCCGACCTTGTGCAGCGCCTGCAGCGTCTCAAGGTTGCGCACCGTGACGCGAGCGAAGTCGGCGAACGGCCCCGACTCCAGGCGCGCCGCGTAGCACGCGTGGCACGCGTTCGGGGAAAGTTGGGGACACGTCCCGCCCACGTCAAGCGGGCCCGAAGGCAGCGCGAACGCGTTCGGGATCACCGCCACGGGTCGCCGATCCTCTCCCCAATGGGCTAGCGGCGTTGTTTTGGCGTCGGCGTGCAGCTGAAGCGGCCCCGCGTCAGTTTCGTGACGCAACCTAATCGGACGATCCGATAGCGGCGCGGTCGCCGTGTGGGTGCGGGTTGTCGTTGTCACGCGCGCGTCACCTCGCTGTCGGTAATTTCGCAATCCTCAACAAGCGCGCCGAGCACCTCGAAGCCGTCGCCGTCAATGGTCGCGGGCAGTGGGTCTACCGTGACGCGTGCCGACAGCTCGGCGAAGGTCTCGGGCTCGGTGCCGTCTGGCGCGTTCACAGTGAACGTCACGCACACTTCTATCCTTTGGGTTACTTCGTAGGTAGGCAAGGTGTGACCCCTTTGGTATCCATCGCCCGTGGGCGAGGTGCGTCTATCGTAGCATAGAAGGTGCTACACTTCGCGCATGATCGCGCGCCCACTCGCCGAACTTGTCGCCGACGCCAACGCAACCAACCCGCCACCGGCTCGCCGCGGGGTCGCGGGCCTTTGGTATGTCGAGCACCTGCCCGCGGGGTGGTATCGGTTGCGGATCGCATACGGCGACGACGTGACAGACCCGCACACGCCCATTACCGCGCGGCACTTGAGAATGTCCCGCCTACTTCGCGCGCTCGCCGCTGGCGCGTGACACGCTCGGCGCGTACGATGACGCCGTGACCTTCACCATCGAGCGACCCACCGCCGACGAAACACACTCGCCGCAGCTGCCACACTTCGCCGACTTTCTGACCTTCCTTGACGCCAACCCTGGGCTATGGGCCGTGTACCACCGATACCCCACGTCCAACCCTGCGCGCCAGAAGGCGAAGCGGTGCCGGGCCACACACGGCCCACACGGGTACGAATTCGCTGTCCGCACCACGCCCGAAGGCCACACATTGTACGGTCGTCGAGTTGCGCGACCACACACTGAGTGATAGATTCCGCCTGCTTCCAAGCGTCCAAAAGCCCGAGACAGCGACTGTGACCCCGCTGACTCGGGCTTTTGATTTTACTACGCTTCGATCGGCTGGCCGTCGCCTTCCTCCATCGGGCGACGGTCAGCTCTGTTGATCTGCTCGGCAATCCACTGCGCCACTGGCGAGGCCACACCGTTGCCACACATTTTGTAGCGGGCCGTGTCGCTGTTGATCTTGCCATCGGCACGGTAAAGGGTGTGGTTGTCGGGCCAGCCCATGAGCCGTTCACACTCGACCGGAGTCAGGCGACGCACGGTAGTCCCGTCACTGATTGACGGCGGCTGCTGAGTGGACTTCAGCGTTGGGGCCATGTTCACGAAGACGTTGGCGTTTGATCCGAACTGCGTGTCAAAGGAGAAGATTCTGCCAGCGTCGTCAAGGCTGCGCGCAACGTCGG
>RFZO01000294.1 GCA_009920715.1 Actinomycetota bacterium
ACCAGTTGTCGATCGCCATCGGCGTCGGCATGGGCATCTTCACGATGACGTCGGGCATCATCCCGCAGTTCACCCACTGGCACGGGGACTCCGAGATGTCGAGGAAGGTCTTCGAGGGCATCCCCGGCCCGCTCCAGGCCGCCTTCTACACCGTCCTGCCCGTGATGCTCATCTGGGGCTCGTTCCGATTCGCCGACCGGGTGCGCAACTGGGAGCGGGGTGCGCCGGACCGCCGCCGCACCACCGCGAAGAACGCGAAGAAGCGCCTCGCCGACTACCGCGCCGGCGTCTACATGCAGACCCTGCTCCGCGACAGCGCCGCAGGCCTGATGCACTCCCTCATCTATTTCGGTTTCCTCATCCTCCTCGGTGTCACCACCGTGCTGGAGATCGACCACCAGCTGCCCGAGTCGCTGAAGTTCCTTCACGGCGGCGTGTACCAGGGCTATGTGTTCGTGGGCGACACCGCCGGCCTCATGTTCACGGCCGGTGTGGTGTGGGCCATCGTGCGCCGCTACGTGCAGCAGCCGTACCGCATCCGAATCAAGACGAAGGCCGAGCACGGGGCAATCCTCACGGTTCTCCTGCTCATCGGGCTCACCGGGTTCGCCTCCGAGATGTTCCGCATCGCGGTCTCCCAGGCGGGCGGAAAGGACATGTCGTTCGAGAAGTGGAGCTACGTCGGGTACCCACTCGCCCAGACCGTGGACGGCCTGTCGCTCGGGACGCTCGAGAACTGGCACCAGGCCATGTGGGTCTTCCACGTGGTCACGTTCCTCGCGTTCCTCGCCCTGCTGCCGATCACGATGCTGCGCCACATCTTCACCTCGCCGCTGAACATGTACCTGAAGGACCGCGACCGCCCGAAGGGCGCCATGCGCGCGATGCCGAACCTCACCGAGACCTCCCTCGAGACCTTCGGTGCGTCCGTGGTGGAGGACTTCACCTGGAAGCAGCTGCTCGACACCGACGCCTGCACCATGTGCGGCCGCTGCACCAGCGTGTGCCCTGCACACGCAACCGGCAAGCCGCTTGACCCGCGCGAGATCGTGCTGAAGACCGGTGAGGTCATGGCGGCCACCGCCGCGCACGCGCCCGGCGGCAAGGTCAGCCCGCCGCTGTCGGTCGACCCGGAGATCACCATCGGTGCGAACAGCCTGTTCGAGCGCATCAGCAGCGAGGAGATCTGGTCCTGCACCACGTGCAAGGCGTGCGACGAGATCTGCCCCGTCAACATCGAGATCCTCGACAAGATCCTCGACATGCGCCGCTACCTGTCGCTCATGGAGTCGAACTTCCCGGCCGAGCTGGGCAACGCGTACCGCGCCATGGAGAACCAGGGCAACCCCTGGGGCATGAACCAGGCCGAGCGCGCCGACTGGGCGAAGGACCTGAACGTCGACGTGGTCGACCCCGGCTCCCCCTTTGACCACGAGTACCTCTACTGGGTCGGTTGCGCCGGCTCGTTCGACGACAAGAACAAGAAGGTCACCCAGGCCATGGCCAAGCTGCTCGAGCGCGCGGGCATCGACGTGGGCATCCTCGGGCCGTCCGAGATGTGCACCGGCGACTCCGCGCGGCGCTCGGGCAACGAGTACCTCTTCCAGATGCTCGCCATGCCCAACATCGAGATGATGAACGGCATGGGCGTGAAGAAGATCATCACGCAGTGCCCGCACTGCTTCAACACGCTGAAGAACGAGTACCCGCAGCTCGGCGGCAACTACGAGGTGGTGCACCATAGCGAGTTCCTCGAGCACCTCATCGACTCGGGCAAGCTCGACATGCGCAACGCCTCGCTCGAGGACCGCATCACGTACCACGACTCCTG
>RFZO01000295.1 GCA_009920715.1 Actinomycetota bacterium
ACAACCCGCAGCAGGTCGACGACATCATCAAGTACATCGACGAGAACAAGTCCATCCTCGGTGCGCCGCACCTCGAGTCGAACCACATCAACGTGTTCGCGTGCTCCATGGGTGACAACACCATCCACTACGAGGGCCACGTCCGCATGATGGGTGCCGTCCAGCCGTTCATCTCGGGTGCCATCTCGAAGACCGTGAACATGCCTGAAGAGGCCACCATCGAGGACGTCGAGGCGCTGCACCTGCTGTCCTGGCAGCTCGGCATCAAGGCCGTCGCCATCTACCGCGACAACTGCAAGGTCGGCCAGCCGCTCAGCACGGTGAAGAAGGACGACGACAAGGCTGATGACACCGCGTCGGCTCCTGCCGCCGCGGGTGCCACCCAGGTGGTCGAGCGCATCGTCGAGAAGATCGTCACCCAGCCGGTCCGCCAGAAGCTGCCGCGCTCGCGCAAGGGCCGCACCTTCGAGTTCCGCGTGGCCGACTGCAAGGGCTTCGCCAACATCGGCGAGTACGAGGACGGCCGCCCCGGCGAGCTGTTCCTGACCGTGTCGAAGCAGGGCTCCACCCTCTCGGGGATCATGGACGCCTTCGCCAAGTCCATCTCGTACGGCCTCCAGTACGGGGTCCCGCTGCGCGCGTTCGTGGAGGCCTTCACGAACATGCGCTTCGAGCCCGCCGGCATGACCGACGACCCGGACATCCGCATCGCCAACTCCATCATGGACTACCTGTTCCGCCGCCTGGCGCTCGAGTACATGTCGTACGACGAGCGTGCCGAGCTCGGCATCTTCAGCCGCGACGAGCGCATCCAGCCGACGCTGCCGGGTGTCGAGGAGACGGTCGTCGAGACCTCCAACGGGACCGACATCCAGACCGACCCGAAGTCCATCCCCGGCGCCGACGAACTGGCCCAGTCGATCGAGCTCGGCACCGCACCTGCGGCCCCGGTCAGCGACCACTCCGCCCCGCACGGGGTGGTGCGCCACAGCGACGCACCGATGTGCATGATGTGCGGCGTGCAGATGCAGCGCGCCGGCTCCTGCCACGCGTGCCCGAGCTGCGGCTCCACCAGCGGCTGCAGCTGACCCGCTGACGCACAGGACAACGAAGTGACGGCCCGGGGGAGACCCCGGGCCGTTGCCGTTCCCGGGCGGGCCGCGGAGGCGGACCGACTACGGGGCGCCGTGGAGGAGAACTATCGCCCGGGCCAGGCTGGCCGGCACCAGGGTCATGTGGTGCTCGTCGCGGAACACCACTGTGTGGGTCTGTGCACCCGCCGCCCGCGCGAGCCCGCCGAAACGCGCGGCGTTCGACACCATTGCCGCAACCACCCGCTGCTCGGCATTCGCGAAGGCCGCGGGCCACACGCGCGACACATCGCCCTCCTCGTGCTCGCCGGCCGTGACCACTGCACGGTGCCCTGCGGGACGCGTGGGGATGGGCCGGGAGAGCATGGAGGCGTCGTTCCACCACAACGAGGGGCTGATCGCGACGAGGTCGCGGAACACATCGGGGCGGCTGACCCAGGCGTGCGCCGCGAAGAGACCTGAGAGGGACCATCCGCACACGCCTGACCGTGACCTGTCAATCTCCGCCCGCGCCGCCGCCTCGGGGAGGATGCCGTCGATGATCGTGCCCAGAAAACCGTCGGCACCGCCGGTGCCGAGAGCGGCAACTGCGTTGTCGCCCGCGAACGGACCGGGCAGAGTCCATGGGTCCGGGGTGAAGTCCCTGAACCTCGCAGCCACGTAGTCGAGTCCCGGCGCCGTGTCGGCCATCACGGAGAGAAATGCGACCGGCGCGACTAGCCCTGGCATCGTTGCGTTC
>RFZO01000296.1 GCA_009920715.1 Actinomycetota bacterium
CACCGACGTACCAGTCGAGCGGTGAGGTCATGATCCCTCGTGCGTGGCGCAGCATTTGGTCCGCACCGCCTTGACCTTCCTCGGTGCTGACAGTCTCGGCGCGACCTTCTTCGGCGGTGACTTGCGGGGTGTCACCAGCTGCGGAGCCGGCCTTGGCGGTGTGGCTACCGGGATGACCCCAGCCGGAGGCGACAACACTGCTGTCGGTGCGGGGCTGACACTCGGGTCTGCCACATGCACAGGCGCTGCCGCTGCGGCAGCCGGCACGGACGAGACAGGATTGCCGCCCGGCACCGCAACCGTCGGCTCCGGGAAGGCGGGCAGGGTGGTGGGGGACACTGTGCCCGGGACGGCGACCGGGATGTCACCTGTCGGGAGAACGGTCGGTTGGTCGTCCACGTCGAATCTGGTGACCACCGCGTCCCAGCCGCCCACGGGCGTGTGGCCGGCGTACGTTCCCCTCGTGTAGCCGCCGAAGATCACCCCGCCGCGGTCATCGACCGAGATGGAACCGCCTGCGTCATCGAGTTCGGAGCCGAACTGGCGTGTCCAGAGGCGCGTGCCGTCGGGTGAATAGCGATGCAGGAGCCAGTCCCCCTCGCCGAACTTCGGCTGGCCCGCGATTCTCCTGCTGTTCGCGCCGCCGGCCACGAAGAGGTCCCCGCTGCGCCCGATGACAATGCGCCCGGCCTGGTTCGCGCACGGGAGAATCGTGCGCCACAGCAGCTCGCCGTCAGGCGAGTACTTCGCCACGAACGACCCGCCGATGGCCCACTCTGTGCATTGCATGTCCGGGTACATGCCGTTCGACTCGCCCGTCACGTAGTAACTGCCGTCGGGTGCGTGCGTGCCCCCACCCGGGCTCCACTCACCGTGGTCGAGTCCCGTGACGATGGTGCGCACCGTTGCCCCGGCGGGGGAGATGCGAGCGGTGAAGAAGTTGTAGTGGTCGTCGCTTCCCTGACCGTTCACCCTCCCCGCGGCCCACGCGTTCAGGTCGATGGAGCCGTCCTCGCCGCAGCGGACGGAGAACACCGCGTCGTTGCGATGCGAGCCGATCTGGCGCGTCCACCCGCGCTGCAGCGACTCCTCGAGCCTCGTCACGAAGATGTCGGTTCCGCCGATGGCACGGGTCTCGCCCGGCGACGTCGCGCCGTCCCACGAGCTCCCCACGGCGTACACGGTTCCGTCGGCACACTGCGCGAGGTGGTCGAGCATGTCCTTGGCCGGGCCGCCCCACGTGACGGTGGTGGTGTCACCCGTTGACGGGTTGACCGCGAGGATGACGGCGTCGAACAGGGCATCGGGACTGCCGTCGGCATCGCTGTACCCGGCGAAGAGGACACGCCCGTCGGCGAGAGTGAGTGCGGAGCGGAACTCGCTGCCGTAGAACCCGCTTGTGGACGGATCGGGGATCTCGCGCACCCACTCGACCGCGCCGGTCGTGGAGAGCCTGCGGACCGACGTGCCGCCACCCGGGCCGAAGCCGTGCTTGGCGAGCACCAGCACGTCACCGCCGGGGAGGGACTCGACCACCACGGAACCGTCGAAGTTCTCGTCCCCGAAGGCCGTGACCCAGTCGGACACCGCCTCCGCGGACACGGGAGCCGGACTCCACACGCACGCGGCAAGGAGCCCGGCGAGGGCGACCGAAACGATGCGGGGGGTTCTCATCCCCCGGACCCTACCCAGCAGATGGGATCCAGTTGCCGTGGAAGCCGTTCGGGACGCGCACGGGAAGGTGCACCACCGCGACCGGGTCGTCGGTGATGGCCCGTGCATCGAACACTGCGAGGTCTGACGTCATCGTGTCGTTGTCGATGCGCAGCG
>RFZO01000297.1 GCA_009920715.1 Actinomycetota bacterium
GCACGTAGTCGTACTCGCGAAACAGCTCGAACGCGTTGCTCGAGTCGAGGATGGCGTTGTGCGCCTCGACCTTGACGTTCGGGTTGAGCATGCCGACGGTCTTCCGGGCACTCTCAACCTTCAATTCACCGACGCGGTCGGTGAAGTGCAGTACCTGCCGTTGGAGGTTGGAGTGGTCGACGACGTCAAAGTCGATCAGGCCGAGGGTGCCAACGCCGGCGGCGGCGAGGTACAAGCCCGCCGGGGAACCGAGACCCCCCGCACCGATGAGCAGGACGCGCGCGTTCTTGAGCTTCCGCTGCCCGGACGGACCCACGTCCTGCAGGAGGAAGTGGCGGCTGTAGCGCTTGACCTCCTCAGGGGTGAAAGCGCTGCCTCCGGCGACTGCGGGGATGATGCTCACCTCCTCACCGCCGCGAAGGGCGGTGGCCTCCCCCTGCAGCTCGGAGATCTCCTCGCTGTTGACGTACACATTGATGAACCGGTGCAACGCGCCATGCTCGTCGCGCAGGCGGTCACGCATCCCGGGGAAGCGTGTCTCGAGTTCCCCAAGCACCCCCTTGACGTCGTGCGCGTCCGCCTCGACGCGCGCTTGACCCCCAGTCAGGGCGCGGAACGGCGTCGGGATGTACACCTTTACGCTCATCGCAAGTCTCTCCTCCGGACGGGTCGATCCCGGGCCCGGTCACCCTGGCCCATGATCGGGCCGTTCCGTTCGTCGCTCAGACCATCACCGTTGCTCAGGGAAGGTCACGCTCAAGTACCGCTCTCCGGTGTCGCACAGGATCGTGACAACCGTCGATTCCGGTGGCATCGTTGAGGCCAGTGCGACCGCAGCGTGCACGTTGGCCCCCGCGCTGATCCCCACGAGCAAGCCCTCCTCGCGCGCGAGGCGGCCGGCCATCGCCATTGCGTCGTCGTCCGCAACGGTCACGATGTCGTCGAGGAGGGAGCGGTCAAGGTTGGCCGGCACGAAGCTGGCGCCAATCCCCTGGATCGCATGGGCGCGGAAGCGTCCGCCGGACAAGACGGGCGACCGCGATGGTTCGACACCGACGACGCGGACCGCCGAACCGCGAGCCTCGCGCAACGCCCGACCGACACCCGACACCGTTCCCCCGGTGCCGACGCCGGCGACGAAGGCATCAACCTTGCCGTCAGTATCAGCGAGGATTTCTGGCCCGGTGGTGCGGTAGTGGACTTCTGGGTTCGCCGGGTTGTCGAACTGGCGAGGCATGAATGCGCCGGTCGCGCGTGCAATCTCCTCCGCCGCCCAGACGGCACCACTCATGCCCTCGATGGCTGGCGTAAGTCGAACCTCCGCGCCAAGACGGGCGAGCAGCCGTCGCCGCTCGACGCTCATATCCTCAGGCATGGTCAGGATCAGGGAGTACCCACGGATGGCGCACACCACGGCGAGACCAATCCCGGTGTTCCCGTCGTGCAGGCCGGCGAATTCGAGCGACTGCTCGAGACGGGGCTCGTTCCGTAGCGTCAGGAAAACAGCAAGCGGTCGATGACGTCGTCGATCAGCGCAACCCACTCTTCGTTGTCTTTGGCTCCACGCTTTGAGTCGAAAGACGACAGCACACGCCCGAAGGTGTAGGCCTGGATGAACACTGCGAGCGTCCGGTCGGTATGGGTCGGCGTGATCAGGCCATTGTGACGAGCTTCAGTGATGAGTGACGTCAAAGCATCGGTCAATCGCGTCTGTGCGGCGGTCAACTGCTTGGCGAATGCAGGTCGACCAACCGTTCCGGCGACGATCGCAGCACGCTGTATTCGATCGGCGTTGCGCGA
>RFZO01000298.1 GCA_009920715.1 Actinomycetota bacterium
CAGGCGATCACATCGTTTCCTCGCCTTCGCTGTATGGTGGTACTTACAACCTGTTCCATTACACCCTTCCAAAGTTTGGAATAGAAGTAACGTTCGTAGAGAATCCCGAAGATCCTGAAAGTTGGAAAAAAGCGGTTCGTCCTAACACGAAAGCGTTCTTTGGCGAGACGATTGCAAACCCTAAGAACGATGTCCTTGATATTGCAGCCGTTGCGAAAGTTGCACATGATTCTGGTGTTCCACTCCTGCTGCTTGGCTCGACGGCGATTGGTCTCGGCCAACGCCTGCTCCATCGACGCTGTCACCTTGTCGGCGTACATGATGACCTGGCCGGACACATTGCGCGCCGCCCGCCCAATCGTCTGGATGAGCGAGCGGGTGCTGCGCAGGAAGCCCTCCTTGTCGGCATCCAGGATGGCGACAAGTGACACCTCCGGCAGGTCCAGACCCTCGCGCAGCAAGTTGATGCCGACGAGCACGTCGTACTCGCCCAAGCGAAGTTCTCGCAGGAGCTCCACCCGCCTCAGGGTGTCGACTTCGGAGTGCAGGTACCGGGTTCGGATGCCCTGCTCAGTGAGGTAGTCCGTGAGCTCTTCGGCCATCCGCTTGGTGAGCGTGGTCACGAGGACCCGCTCATCGCGCTCCACACGGGTGCGGACTTCGCCGATGAGGTCATCGATCTGATGTTGGGTCGGGCGGACCACGACCTCCGGGTCGACCAGACCCGTGGGCCGGATGACCTGCTCGACCACATCCCCGCCGACCGCGCCGAGCTCGTACGGCCCCGGGGTCGCCGACAGGTAGACCGTCTGCCCCACCCGCTCCACGAACTCCTCCCACTTCAAAGGCCGGTTGTCCATGGCGCTCGGCAGGCGGAAACCGTGGTCGACCAATGTGCGCTTGCGCGAGCGGTCACCCTCGTACATCGCGCCGATCTGGGGCACGGTCACATGGGACTCGTCGATGACCAGCAGGAAGTCCTCCGGGAAGTAGTCCAGGAGGCAGTTCGGCGCGCTGCCGGGCTCACGGCCGTCGATATGGCGGCTGTAGTTCTCCACGCCCGCGCAGGTGCCGACCTGCTGCAGCATCTCGATGTCATACGCGGTGCGCATCTTGAGCCGCTGCGCCTCGAGCAGCTGGCCACGTTGCTCGAACTCCGCCACCCGCTGCTGCAGCTCCACCTCGATGTCGGCAACGGCGCGGGCCAACCGCTCGGGCCCGGCCACGTAGTGCGAGGCCGGGAACACATACATCTCCTCGTCCTCGGTGAGCACCTCGCCGGTCACCGGGTGCAGGGTCATCAGCCGCTCGATCGTGTCGCCGAACAGCTCAATGCGCACCGGCTCCGTCTCATAGACGGGGAAGACCTCGACCACGTCCCCTCGGACCCGGAAAGTCCCGCGTTCGAACGCCATGTCGTTGCGCGCGTACTGGATGTCGACGAGCTTGCGCAGCAGGGCGTTGCGCTCGACGTCCTCGCCGACCCGCAGTCGCACCATCCGGTCCACATACTCTTGCGGCGTGCCCAGGCCGTAGATGCACGACACGGTGGCGACCACCAGGACATCGCGCCGGGTCAGCAGCGAGTTGGTGGCGGAATGCCGCAACCTCTCGACTTCCTCGTTTATGGACGAGTCCTTCTCGATGTAAGTGTCCGAGGACGGGATGTACGCCTCAGGTTGGTAGTAGTCGTAGTAGGACACGAAGTACTCGACCGCGTTGTGCGGCAGCAGCTCGCGGAACTCCGTGGCCAACTGCGCGGCCAAGGTCTTGTTCGGCGCCAACACCAGCGTCGGACG
>RFZO01000299.1 GCA_009920715.1 Actinomycetota bacterium
TCGTCGGCCACCGCCGCGAACAGGTACGTGGCGAACCGGGAACGCCGGTCCTGGTCGGCCTGGCGGAGCACCTCTGCCTCCGTGGCCTCGCCGAGCCGGACGCTGACGAACTCGTCAGGGCCGCCCGGCAGTCGGCTGTTCTCCCCCACCACAGCCATGTTCAGGTCGTCGTCCCTGCGGAATCGGCTGCGCCACATGTCGACGACGGCCTGGTCCACCGCGACCTTCGCCACGGCGTTCATGTTCGCGACGGGGCGCCGCCTGACCATCGCCAGCGCCTTGACGGATGCCTCCTGGACCAGTTCCTTCTGGAACCGACGCTCCAGCCCCCCGCGTGCCGCGCGTTTCCTTACCTGCGCCACTACGGCCTTCTCGACCGATTTGCCGATGGCGTTGGCTTCCTTCGATGTGTCGCCGTTCCTGCGTGACGTGGCCATGGCGCCTCCTTGCCTCTGCAGAATTGCCCTTGACGGTTTCCCGTCGGCTCCGTCAGTGCCGGATGCCGGACAACGGACGAACAGGAGAACCAATGGACATCTACTTCCACCCAACCTATACGGACGTCGAGAACGCGACCGAGACAACCCGCAAGTCGCAATTGATCGCGACGTCCCTCTACACCGACCCCATCCCGAACGTGCGCGTCGTCAGCCCGATGGACTTCACCGGCGAGGCAGAGCGGCTCGCCGCCGTCGCCCACAGCCGCGCATATCTCGAGGCCGTGCGCACCGGCACCCCGACCGACGTTGCACGCAGCAACGGACTCGCGTGGTGCCCGAACCTCTACGGGATGGCCATCGCCCACTCCGCCGGACTCGTCGCCGCTGTCGACACCGCACTTGCCGGCGACACCACGTCGGGCAGTCTCTCGTCGGGACTGCACCACGCATCGCGCACCGCCGGCATGGGCTTCTGCACCATCAACGGGGTTGCCGTGGCGGTGTACGCGGCCCTGGCACGCGGGGCGGCCAACGTGCTCGTGCTCGACATCGATGCCCACTGCGGCGGGGGAACGTTCGACATCCTCGGCGCGGACCCCAGGTTCACCCAGATCGACGTGAGCACCTCGTTCACCTACGACCGCTTCCCCGCATCGGGCAACCACCGCAGGATCCCGGCGCACTCGGGGGACTACCTGCAGCGCATCGAGGAGGCGCTCGACCACGCGGCGTCGCTTCACGCTCCCGACTTGGTCGTGGTGAATGCCGGAATGGACCCCGTCAACGACGGTGTGCCCGTGGACGACATGGCCGTGCGGGAACGCCTGGTGCGTGACTTCGTGGGCTCCACCCCTGCTGTGTTCGCCATCGCCGGCGGCTACGGATGGGGAGGCCACAGTTACGACGACATCGTCTCGTGGCACCGCCTCACCATCTCGGAATGGGCCTCGCGTTGAGTTGACCGGGTTGCCGGCTGCCGTCACTACTGTCGGGACCGACACCCAGGGGGTCGAGCATGAACGAACGCGGACATCTGTACGTCATCGACGGCGACCTGACCCGGATCGCCTGCGATGCGTGGTTGCTGCCGACCGACGACTTCTTTGACATCACGGAGGCATGGCATTCAGTGGTGCCGGTGGACAGGAACTGGCAATTGAAGGACCACGAATGGCCCGTCACGGGGAACGGGATGCTTGATGACGGGAATCGCGTCATCAAGTACCGCGGACACCACGACGGAGCCGAGATATCCGGCAACGCCGGCGCGCACGAATCGCCGCCGCAGGGTGAGGCCGCGCGTCCGGTAGTTCACCGAACGCTCGAAGCTTCG
>RFZO01000300.1 GCA_009920715.1 Actinomycetota bacterium
CGCGGGAAGCCGAAACTCCGAAGAGACCACGGTATGCAAGCGACCGCGTCCGTGTTCCAAACAGCGTATGCATGGATAAAGCGAAAATGAACGTGAGATTTATTGCCAACGTCACGGTCAAGGAATCCCGCCCGGCAAATATCCTCGTCGTTGACTCCAATCCCCACACCCGCAATTTCATGTCGCGCGCCTTGGACGAGGCAGGCTACCCGGTCGATGCATATGCCAGCCTGGACCCGAACAGTGGCTCTCTGGACCGGCTCGGCTCCGAGCCAGCAATTCAGGTCGTCCTTGTCGACTCTCACGCGCTAGATCCACTAGAGGACGGCCCGACGGTCTCCCAACTGCGACATCGCTCGCCATATCGCAGTGCGTTGCAGTTCGTGGTGGTCGGCGAACCGGCGCACCTCGACCGAGTGCTGCTGTACCAGATGTCGGAGGTGACGAAGATCCTGGCGAAACCCGTCGATCAGTTTGCCCTGACAAACGCCATCTCGTGGGCAATCCGCCGACACGCCGTGCTGCGATCAATCAGCGGCCCGATGCTGTTCGGGCCTGCCTCGCAGAGCAACTCACGACCCTGCCGTGCGTTGCCGGCCGACCTTGAGATCTTGCAATGGATTCGCCAAATTGATGAACAACGATTGGAAGCTCTGGAGGGAGTGGTTGAACCCGACGCCACCTGGAACATGCTGGCCGAGTTGTTGCGTGCGCGCATCACCGGTCAACGTATCTCCGTAACGAGCCTTTGTCTGGCCTCCCACGGACCGGTAACCTCCGCCCTCCGTCGTATCGAACGACTGACGCAAGATGGTCTGGTAACCTGCTCACTCGACACGAGAGATCGTCGGCGAAAATACATAGAATTGACACCCGAGGGAGCCCGGCGGATGCGGGGCGCGCTGGAAGCGATAACCCACCGCCGGACCGCAATCGAACCGTCGCGCAATTCTTAAAAGACCATCGACTGGAGGGCATTGCGCCCCATCCACGGAATTTGTGGTTAAAATCGGGCCCGAACGACAACACGGCCCGAGGCCCGCCACGGCGGGCTGCAGGGCCCCAACACAGGGGCTTTTCATGAAGTCATTCTCCATCGTCGGTCTGGCTGTCGCCGCGACGCTGCTCACAGGCAATGCGGTCGCGCAGCAGAGCGGCCAGCTCGAGGAAGTGGTGGTCACCGCGACCAAGCGCGAGCAGACCCTGCAGGACGTGCCGGTCGCCGTCTCCGTGACGACCGCCGACACCATCGAGAAAGCGTCGATCCGCGACATCGCGGACCTCGCCTCCGTGGTGCCCTCGCTGCGCATCGGCCAGCTGCAGACCTCGACCAACACCAATTTCATCATCCGCGGCTTCGGCAACGGCGCGAACAACCCCGGCATCGAGCCCTCGGTCGGCGTGTTCGTCGACGGCGTCTACCGCTCGCGCTCGGCCGGCTCCATCGGCGACCTCGTCGACGTGCAGCGCGTCGAGGTGCTGCGCGGCCCGCAGAGCACGCTGTTCGGCCAGAACGCGTCGGCCGGCGTCATCAGCGTCGTCACCAAGAAGCCCGAGTTCAAGTGGGGCGGCATGGTCGAGGCCACGATCGGCGACCTCAACGAGCGCTCCTTCAAGGGCAAGGTGACGGGCCCGATCTCCGAGACCCTCGCCTTCAGCCTCGCCGGCTCGAAGAACACCCGTGACGGCTACTTCGAGAACCTCACCACCGGCAACGAGATCAACGACCGCGACCGTTGGGACCTGCGGGCGCAGCTCCTCTGGAACGCC
>RFZO01000004.1 GCA_009920715.1 Actinomycetota bacterium
TTGGCGTTGTCAAGGTCGGCGGGCACGGCTTCCTCTCGGGTGGGAGATGTTTCGGACGGACGGACGCGAGGGTCTGGTCGGGGTGGGGAGACTTGAACTCCCGGCCTCCTGCTCCCAAAGCAGGCGCGCTGCCAACTGCGCCACACCCCGTTCGGTGATGCGGATGACGCTACCGCGGGGCGTTGCCGCGGTCAGGCCGACCGCTTGGCCTCGCGCGCCAGCCTGCGCGCGGTGCGACCGGTCGCAGCGATGTTGCGGTGGTCCAGGTCGCCCAGTTCCGCACCGTTCGAGAAGAGGACGCGGTACCGGAGCCAGCTGAACCCGTTGGCGAGGATGACCTTCCCGGGTGTTCCCGCCGGCACGCCGTCGAGGTCGACGGAGGCCTCCACCGTGTCGCCGATGCGCAGGTTGATCTGACCCTCGTGGGGGTTGGCCAGAGAGTGGGGCTTCCAGAACGGCATGCGTCCATTATGGCTGTTCCGCCCCGCAGGGCACCGCACCGCGGGGCTGGTCCGCCCCAAAGGGGTCCGCAGGGGCCGCCGATACACTCTGCGACCTGTGAAAAGCACACTCGAAGCCCTTGAGGGCAACAACGTCAAGCTGTCCATCGAGGTCGACGAGGCGGAGTTCGACTCCAACATCGACGCGGCGTTCCGCAAGATCGCGCACGAGGTCCGGATGCCCGGGTTCCGTCCCGGCAAGGCGCCGCGCAAGGTCCTCGAGGCCCGCATCGGGATCGACGCCGCACGGGGCCAGGCACTGAACGACGCCATCCCCCAGTACCTCAGCCGCGCGGTGCGCGAGCACGACGTGGATCTCATCGCAACGCCCGAGATCAACCTCCTCGACGGTGCCGAGGCGGGGCCGGTGCGCTTCGAGGCAACCTGCCAGGTCCGCCCCGAGATCACGGTGCCCGGGTACAACGGCCTCCGCGTGGAACTTGTCAACCCCGCCCTCACGGACGAGGAGTTCGACGAGGCGGTCACAGCCGAACTGCGCCGGCACGGCTCCTTGGTTGACTCTGATGCCCCGTCCAAGGCCGGCGACTACGTCATCATCGACCTGGTCGGCACCCGCGACGGCGAGCCCGTGCCCGGGCTCAATGTCGACGAGTGGACCTACGAGGTGGGGCGCGGCTGGGTGGCACCCGGTTTCGACGACCAGGTCACTGGCGTGAAGAAGGGCGACACGCTTTCGTTCACCGCCGTCCCGAACGGCACCGAGGAGGCCGCCGACTTCAGCGTCACCGTGAACAAGGTGCAGACGCTCGCGCTGCCGGAACTCACCGATGCGTGGGTGGCCGAGAACATCGCCGAGCACGAGACCGTCGATGCGTGGAAGTCCGCGCTGCGCGAGCGCCTCACCGAGATGCGCCTCAACACCATGCGCCGCACGGTGGTGGACCGCGTCACGGACGCACTTGCCTCGCTCGTGGACATCGAGGCACCCGAGGCCATGGTGCAGGGCGACCTCCAGGCGCGCGTGCAGAACACCGTGCAGCAGTTCCAGCAGCAGGGGATCGCGCTCGACCAGTGGCTCTCCGCCACCGGCCAGGACACCGCCTCGTTCGTGGAGGGCCTGAAGATCCAGTCGGAGAAGGCGGTCAAGGTGGACCTCGCGCTCCGCGCCGTGGCCACCGCCGAGTCCATAGAGGCCACCGACGACGACATCGAGGCCGAATTCCAGGCCATCGCGATCCAGGTGAACGAGAAGGTCGCCAAGGTCCGCAAGGCCTACGAGCAGAACGACGCGGTCACCGACCTCGCCTCACAGATCCGCAAGTCCAAGGCCCTGGACTGGTTGCTGCACCATGCCACCTACGTGGACCAGAACGGTGCCACACTCGACACCGAGACGGTGCTCGGGCATTCCGAAGCCGACCACGACCACAGCCACCACAGCACAGATGCAGGGGATTCAGAGTGAACTTCCAGAATTACTACGTCCCGAGCGTCACCGAGACGACGAGCCGCGGCGAGCGCACCTATGACCTCTTCAGCCGCCTGCTGAAGGAGAACATCATCTTCCTCGGCACGCCGATCGACGACACAATCGCCAACCTCATCTGTGCGCAGCTGATCCATCTCGAGAGCGAGAACCCGGACCGCGACATCAACATCTACATCAACAGCCCCGGTGGCGACATCACGGCCCTGTTCGCCATCTACGACACGATGCAGTTCATCAAGAACGACATCGCCACCATCTGCCTCGGCCAGGCTGCCTCGGCCGCCGCCGTTCTCCTGGCGGCCGGCACAAAGGGCAAGCGCCTCGCCCTGCCCCACAGCAGGGTCCTCCTTCACCAGCCCTACGGCCAGGTGGGGTACGGCCAGGTGACGGACCTCGAGATTGCCGCCAACGAGATCCTGCGGATGAGGGACCTCCTGGAGGAGATCCTGGCCAACCACACGGGCCAGCCGCTGGAGCGCATCCACGCCGACACCGACCGGGACTTCGTATTGGAAGCAAACGAGGCCCTCGCGTATGGCATCATCGATGATGTCATTTCATCGCGCCAGCTGGCGGACCGCACCGGTCCGATCCGCTGACGCGTCACACAGCGGGAGCACTTCGTGGCCAAATTCGGTGACACAGGCGAACTTCTGAAGTGCTCGTTCTGCGGCAAGTCGCAGAAGCAGGTCAAGAAGCTCATCGCCGGACCCGGCGTCTACATCTGCGACGAGTGCATCGACCTCTGCAACGAGATCATCGAGGAGGAGGTCGGGGAGCGCTCCGAGCTGCGTCTCGACGCGCTTCCCACCCCCACCGAGACCCGGGCGTTCCTCGACGAGTTCGTCGTCGGCCAGGAGCAGGCCAAGAAGGTGCTCTCCGTGGCGGTGTTCCACCACTACCGGCGCCTCCAGCACATGCGCCAGTCCACCGGGCTGCGACGCGACGAGGTGGAACTGCAGAAGTCCAACATCATGCTTCTCGGCCCCACCGGGTGCGGCAAGACCCACCTGGCCCAGACGCTCGCACGCATGCTCAACGTCCCGTTCGCGGTTGCCGACGCCACCGCCCTCACCGAGGCGGGGTACGTGGGCGAGGACGTGGAGAACATCCTCCTCAAGCTGCTGCAGGCCGCTGATTTCGACGTGAAGAAGGCCGAGCAGGGCATCGTCTACATCGACGAGATCGACAAGGTCGCCCGCAAGGCTGAGAACCCCAGCATCACCCGCGACGTCTCGGGTGAGGGAGTCCAGCAGGCACTCCTCAAGATCCTCGAGGGGACCGTGGCGTCGGTGCCACCGCAGGGCGGGCGCAAGCACCCGCACCAGGAGTTCATCCAGATCGACACCACCAACGTGCTGTTCATCTGCGGGGGCGCCTTCGCGGGTCTCGAGCAGATCATCGAGAACCGCATCGGCCACAAGGGCGTCGGGTTCCATGCCACGGTCATGTCCAAGGCCGACAAGGATCCCGGCGAACTGTTCGCCCAGGTGCTCCCCGAGGACCTTCTCAAGTTCGGCATGATCCCCGAGTTCATCGGCCGTCTCCCCATGGTGGGCGCGGTGCATGCCCTCGACCGGGACGCGCTGATGCAGATCCTCACCGAGCCGAAGAACGCCCTCGTGAAGCAGTACGCGAAGATCTTCGAGTTCGACGACGTCGAGCTCGACATCACCCCGGCAGCACTCGGGGCCGTCGCCGACCTCGCGCTCACTCGCGGCACCGGGGCCCGCGGTCTCCGCGCCATCCTGGAGGAGACCCTCCTCGACGTGATGTACGAGGTGCCCGGCCGCACCGACATCGGCCGCATCGTCGTCGACGAGGACTGCGTCGTCAACCGCACGCCGGCCGAACTGGTACCCCGCACCGCGCGCCCCGCCCAGAAGCGCCGCGCCGCCAGCTGAACCACCGGTGAAATACGGAGAGGCGCTGGCCTACCTCGACGAGCACGCCTCGTACGAGAAGACCGGCCGGGTGGAGGACCCATCCACGGAGAAGATCGAGCGTCTGCTCGCCGTGCTCGGCGACCCGCACCTCGACTACCGCGTTGTCCACGTGACGGGCACCAACGGCAAGGGCTCCACCACCCAGATCATCACCAGGCTGCTCATGGCGCACGGGCTGAAGGTGGGCACGTTCAGCAGTCCCCACCTGGAGGACGTCAGGGAGCGGATCCAGGTCGATTCCGAGCCGATTCCCGAGACGGATTTCGCAGATGCGGTGGCCGCAGTGGCCGACGGAGAGGTGATGTCGGGCGTTCGGCCCAGCTATTTCGAGATCGTCACGGCGGCAGCATTCCGGCATTTCTCCGATTGTGCGGTCGATGTCGCGGTGATCGAGGTCGGGATGCTCGGAAGGTGGGACGCCACGAACGTGGTGCGTCCCGATGTTGCCGTCATCACCAACATCGCCCTCGACCACACCGAGTTCGCCGGGCCGACCCTCGAGCACATCGCGAGGGAGAAGGCGGGAATCATCAAGGACTGTGCGGTCGCGGTGGTCGGGGAGACCCGGCCCGAACTCGTCTCCATCTTCGCCGCCGAACCGAACGCCGGGTTCGTGCGCAAGGCGAGCTGATCCCCAAAGACAAACTCTGCGAACTGCACGCACATCAATCCGTGACTCGTCCTGGAAGCCCCTTCTGGGCAGTCTTCGGCACAGCTCTCGACGCCGATGTCGTCGCGGAGGCGTTCGCGGCCGTCACCATGCCTGGCCGTTTCGAGGTGCTCGGGCACCAGCCGCTCGTCATCATCGACGGCGCGCACAATCCGGCGGGTGCCGACACGTGCGCGCAGGTGTTCTTCCAGGACTTCGACCCCCCGGGCCGCAGGATCCTCGTGGTCGGCGCGCTGGGCGGACGCGACGTCACCGACATGCTCGGGGCGCTCAGGGCGGACGAGTTCGATCTCGTCGTGTGCGTGACCGCGCCGTCCCCTAGAGCGCGCAGCGCTGATGAGGTCGCGTCCGCCGCAGTCGCCTTGGGATGCGACAACGTCGAGGCACACCCCTCGGTCGAGCGCGGATGCGACCGTGCACTGGAGGACGCAGGAGCCGAGGACGCGGTTCTCGTGGCCGGTTCTCTGTACGTCGTCGGGGCCGCGCGGACCCATCTGCGGCGCGTGCTGCCCTGACAGGGCGCGCGGGAGGCGGCCGACGGGGCATCTGCCGGTCATCGCCGTAGCCTTGAAGCCATGTCAAACCGCACCCTCGTCCTTCTCAAGCCTGACGCCGTGGAGCGCGGCCTCGTCGGCGCGATCCTCTCGCGCTTCGAGCAGAAGGGTCTCCGCATCGCCGCCATGGAGCTGCGCACCCTCGACGCCGGCACCCTGGCCCGCCACTACGAGGAGCACGTCGGCAAGGGCTTCTACGCCGACCTGGTGACGTTCATGAGCCGCGGTCCGGTCGTTGCGCTCGCGGTGGAGGGGCCCGAGGACACCTGGGAGATCGTGCGCACCATGATGGGCACCACCAACCCCCGCAATGCCGCCCCGGGCACCATCCGCGGCGACTTCGGCACCCTTTTCACCGAGAATCTCGTCCACGGCAGCGATTCCGCCGAGTCCGCGGCGCGCGAACTGTCCATCTTCTTCCCCTCGCTCTAGGGCAGGGTTCATTACCATCGACCCCATCACCTTCCCTCGAACCGAGGCGGGGCCGGGTCATGCCGCCGCCGAGGAGTCCCCATGAGCCGCAACAACCCGCTCGCGATAGGTCGCGACATCGCGATCGACCTCGGCACGGCCAACACACTCGTCTACGTGAAGGGCCAGGGGGTCGTCCTGAACGAGCCGTCGGTGGTGGCGATCGACATCAGGGACGGACGGCCGGTGGCGGTGGGCACCGAGGCAAAACGCATGCTGGGCCGCACGCCGAAGCACATCGAGGCGATCAGGCCCCTGAAGGACGGTGTCATCGCCGACTTCGACGTGTGCGAGAAGATGCTCCGCTACTTCATCCAGCGCATCTCCACAAGCCGCTGGAGCAAGCCGAGGATGGTCATCTGCGTCCCGTCCGGGATCACCGGGGTGGAGCAGCGCGCCGTGCAGGATGCCGCCGAGTACGCGGGGGCCAGGCGGCCGGTCCACATCATCGAGGAACCCATGGCGGCCGCCATCGGGGCGGACCTGCCCGTACACGAGCCGAGCGGCAACATGATCGTCGACATCGGCGGCGGCACCACGGAGGTGGCGGTCATCTCGCTCGGCGGGATTGTCGTGGCGCAGAGCGTGCGCGTGGCCGGTGACGAGCTCGACGAGGCCATCGTTGCGTACGTGCGCACGAACTTCGCGCTGGACATCGGCATCAACACAGCCGAGGAGATCAAGATGCGCATGGCGTCGGCATGGCCTCTCACCCAGGAACTCACCGCTGACGTGGGGGGCCGCGACACGGTCACCGGCCTTCCGCGCACCATTGAACTCACCAGCGAGAACGTGCGCGAGGCCATCGCCGAGCCCGTGACTGCCATCATTGACTCCGTGAAGTCCACCCTCGACCGCACCCCGCCCGAGTTGGCCGCCGACATCATGGACAGGGGAATCTGTCTGTCCGGTGGCGGTGCTCTCCTCACCGGCCTGACCCAGCGCATCTCCCACGAGACCGGGATGCCTTGTTACGTGGCGCCTGACCCGCTGTATGCCGTGGCCATCGGCTCGGGGCGGGCACTCGAGAACATCGAGGCGATGCGCGGGATGATGTCCTCCCCGGGACTCGACGTCCAGTAAGCAGGTCCCCGTGGCGGGCAGCACCTTCACACGCCGCAGGATCATCCTGCTACTCGCGCTCACGACCGTCATGCTCGTCACGATGGACCTGAGGGGGAGCGGCGCCGTGAACGGGATCCGGTCGCTGTTCGGAACTGTCTTCCGCCCGGTCGAGTCCGTCACGAGGGTGGTCGTGCGCCCCGTGGAGAACGCGTGGAACGGCATCACGAACTACAGCGACGTTCTGGAGGAGAACCAGCGCCTGAAGGACCTGGTTGCCTACGGCGAGGGCGCGAAGATCGGCGCCATCGCGAGCGTCCGCGAGGCCCAGGAGCTGCTCGCCCTGAACGGACTGCCGACACTGGCGGGGATCAACTCGTGTTCTGCCCAGGTGGTCGGAGAGTCGCCCTCCAACTACGCCCAGACCGTGGAGATCAACCGCGGCAGTGAGTGCGGGATCAAGGTGGGGATGCCGGTGCTGAACGCGGCGGGTCTGATCGGCAAAGTCACCGATGTGTACAACGGCCGCGCCGTCGTCATGCTGATCACTGACCCGAGCTACTCCCTCGCCGTGAAGGTCGTGAACACCCCGCCCACAACCACCACCGTGCCGGGAGCCCCGGGCGTCACGGTGGACACCACAACCACCACCACCTCCACGACCACGACGACCATCCCGCGCACCACCACGACGGGCATCCCTGGATTCGTCCCCGGGGCCACCCTCGCGCCCACCGTCACCACGAACCCCTCCCAGGTGACGTCCCCGAACGCCACCGTGCAGTTGCCCACCGGCACAGGCGACATCAACAAGCCGGGCGAGGCCAACCAGTCCGAGATCACGGTGCCACCGGGTGCCGACCTGCCGTTGCGCGAGACGGGTGCCCTCGAGGGCCGCGGGATCTCGAAAGCGCCCGTGGTGAGGTTCATCGAGAACCAGCCGCGGTTCGGTGAGGTGAACCTCGGCTCGCCCGTGGTTTCCGCCGGTGGTGCCTCGTCGCTCGCGCCCCCCGACATCGTCATCGGCACAGTGTCCCGGGTCATCAAGCGGTCCGGCAGTCTCGGCCCGCTGCTGGAGGTCAAGATCTCGGCCAATCTCGACGCACTGAACTTCGTGCGGGTGATGCTCTACCAGCCGAGCACCGAGAAGGTGAACGCCCCGTGATGGACCGGATCCTCGATCTCGCGCAGAACCGCTACTTCCGGCTGTTCATGGTGGCACTCGTCGTGCTCTCACTGCAGACGACCCTCTTCAGCGACATGCGCCCGTTCGGGGTGTGCCTGCAGGTGATGCTGCTCCTGGCCGCGAGTGCCGGCCTCGCCCGCGGCTCGGAGACGGGGGCAATCGGCGGCTTCATGGTCGGGCTCATGTACGACATGGTCCTCACAACGCCGCTGGGGGTCGGCGCGGCGGTGTTCGCGGCGGTCGGGTACCTGGCCGGCTACGTCCACTCGTTCGTCCACGAACCGAACTGGTGGTCGAAGATGGTCCTCTCCGCCGGCGCCAGTGCGACGGGGATGGTCCTCATGCCGGTTGCTCTCACCGTCGTGGGCACCGAGGGCGTTCTCACCGTGAACGTGATCGGCATTGCCTTCGTGGTGGCGGTGTTCAACGCCCTGTTCAGTCTCCCGTTCGAGCGCGTCTGTCGTTGGGCGCTCAGCGAGCCGAAGACGGTCCGCTGATGCCGCGGGAACGCAACATCTCCAGGCTTGCCGTCCTCGCCACGGTGTCCCTGGTGCTCGGGTCGCTCCTCACGGTCCGGCTGTGGTTCCTGCAGGCTGTGGATGCGCGCGGGCTCCAGGAGAGGGTGCAGGAGGTGCGGACGCGGACGGTGAAGCTCACACCCGAGAGGGGCCGGATCTTCGACCTCGAGGGGCGAATCGTGGCGGACAACGAGCGGATCCTCACGATCACCATCGACCGTGCCATCATCGCCCGCCCGCTCGACCGTCAGCAGATGTGGGACCGGCTGTCGGGCGTGCTGAACATGTCCCCCGACGCACTGGAGGACCGCTTCGTGTCGAAGCGCTACGACCAGCTGCAGCCCGTCCCCCTGAAGGAGGACGTGTCCGAGGACCTCGCCACATTCCTGCGCGAGCGCAGCGAGGACTACCCGGGCGTGGACGTCCGCGAGGACTGGCGACGCGAGTACCCCTACGCGCCGATCGCGAGCCACGTCGTCGGGTTCCTCGGCGCCATCAAGGAGGGCGAGCTCGAGTACTACCGGAACCTGAACTACGACCCCGACGCGCGTGTCGGCCAGTTCGGGGTGGAACAGACATACGAGGCGTTGCTGAGGGGCAAGCCCGGGTACGTGAAGTACGAGGTCGACTCACGCGGAAGGATCCTCCGCCAGTTGTCCCGCAAGGAACCCGTGCCCGGCAACGACATCCAGCTCAGCATCGACCTCGACATGCAGCAGTACGTGGAGCAGGCGCTCTGGACCGAGTTGTGGGTCCGCCGCCGAACCGAGGCACCCACCGTTCTCGCCTTCGGCGAGCCGGACCCCCGGTACCCGCTCATCAACTACTACAAGGCCCCCGCGGGCTCGAGCGTCGTGTTGAACCACGACACGGGGGAGGTGCTCGCCATGGCGAGCTACCCAAACTTCGACAACCGCTGGTTCAACGCCGGCATCACATCGGAGAAGTTCAACCAGCTGTTCCCGAAGACCGACGACCCCGACATGTCGATCCTCGTCAACCGGGCGATCAGCGGCCGCTACAACCTGGGCTCCACGTTCAAGCCGTTCGTCGCCTACGCCGCACTCAACACCGGACAGCTGCCCGGAGGTGTCGAGTACACGCTGCGTGACCAGGGGATCTACAAGCTCTCGAGCATCCCGGAGGAGCGCTGCCAACTGAACGTGAAGTGCGTGTTCAAGAACGCAACGTGCGGAAACGGCGCCCCGTGCAAGTACGGCCGGGTGAACGTCGTGGACGCACTCGCCGTCTCGTCCGACGTCTTCTTCTACAAGATCGGCGAGGAGATATTCAGCCAGCGTGGGTACCGCCCGATCCTCGAGGAGCAGGTGCGCCAGTTCGGTTTCGGCTCGCCCACGGAGATCGACCTCCCGTACGAGTTCGTCGGCACAATCCCCAACAAGGCGCTCAAGCAGCAGCTCGCGGCCTCCGGTGCGATCGCCGAGGAGGAGGGCAAGGGCTACTACGTCGGCGACAACGTGCAGTTCTCCATCGGCCAGGGTCTGCTGTCCGCTACCCCGCTCCAGCTCGCGGTCGCCTACGGGACGATCGCGAACGGGGGGAAAGTGGTGAAGCCGCGCGTGGTGCGCGCGGTGTGGGGCCCGGGGACACCGAAGGGGAGGTCCGGGCGGGTGAACATGGACAAGGGTGTTGTCATCAGGGACTTCTCGGCCGCGCAGATCGTGAGGGACATCAACATGGACATGACCGCGCGCGACGCCATCGTCGAGGGACTCACGCGCGTCATCACCGGACCCGGCGTTCGCTCTGACATCTACCACTCAACGACGGGGGAGAAGCTCTTCCGCTCATACCCGAAGAGGGCGCTCCCGATCGCAGGCAAGACGGGGACGGCACAGGGGGCGGGGAACCTGCCGTGGAACGACTCCTCCGCGTTCGCTGCGTTCAGCATGAACGGCCGGATCCCGTACACGGCCGTTGCTTATCTCGAGAAGTCCGGGTTCGGCAGCCGTGCGGCAGCACCGGTGGTGAAGTGCGCGTTCACCGCACTCGCCGGGAAGACGCCCATTCCGTCCGCGAGCCCCGCAGACCCGCTCGACGTGAACAGTGTGACGCCGGCCGGCGACCAGCGACTGAAGAACCCGCTGTGCCTCGTGGGTACAGGGTCGTCGGTGCGTGACTGATGGGCGCCGTGTTCCGCACCCGCCGCCCGGACTCCGGACTGGGCAACATCCGGCGCGGCTTCGCCGACCCGGGGAGGAACATCGACTGGGTGCTGATGGCGGCGGCCGGTGCCCTCTCGGTCATCGGTCTGTTCCTCATCTTCTCCGCCACGCGCCCGCGGCTCATCAGCAACGGTCTCGACCCGTACCAGTTCGCGCAGCGCCAGGTGGCCTTCATCATCTTCGCGGTGCTCGTGATGGCGGCCGTCATGTGGATCGACTACGTGCAGTTGCGGGGGAGCGCGCAGGCCCTCTACGCCGTCACGATGTTCCTGCTGGTCATGGTGCTGGTCGTCGGCGGGGTGAAGGGCGGCGCGAGGCTGTCGTTCGACGTGGGTCCCATCGCCGTGCAGCCGTCGGAACTCGCGAAAGTCACGACCCTGCTGATGCTCGCGGGGTTCCTGGCAGACGCGGATTCGGACAAGGTCACCTACGAACGCCTGATCCAGTCGTTGTTCATCGTGGGTGCGCCCGCGTTCCTCGTGCTCATAGAGCCGGACCTCGGGTCGGCCTCGGTGCTCGTGGCCTGCGCGATGGGGGTCCTGCTGGTGGCCGGGGCGGAGCTCAAGTACATCGCTTTCATCACCGGGATGGGTGTGGTGTCGGCGGTGGCCGGTGTCCTGTCGGGGGTGGTGAAGACGTACCAGTTGCGCCGCATCACCGCATTCCTTCAGCAGAACTCCGACAGTGCGGACCTGCAGAACCTGGTCACGCAGGTGCGGTTCGCCAAGCGCGCGGTGGCGACGGGCGGTTTCTTCGGCAAGGGGTACCTCCAGGGCCCGCTCACGAACGGCCGCTTCATCCCCGTGCAGTCGACCGACTTCGTGTTCTCGGCGCTCGGGGAGCAGTTCGGGATGCTGGGGTGCACCGTGGTGCTGGGCCTCTTTGCCGTGGTCCTCTGGAGGGTCTTCCGCATCGCCCGGATGGCCACCGAGAGGCTGGGGACCTTCGTGTGTGCCGGGGTCTTCACGATGATTCTCTGGCAGAGCTTCCAGAACATCGGCATGACCATGGGGATTACCCCGGTCTCCGGGGTGCCCCTGCCTTTCCTGTCCTATGGGGGCTCCCACACGGTGGCGTTCGCCATGATGCTGGGCCTGGTGCAGAGCGTCCATATGCGCCGTTTCCGCTAGTTGCAGGGGTAAACTTCTGGTGATCGTTCGCGGTGCGGGCGCCCCAGTGGCTGCCGCTCCCGCGCATGGCGCGCCTCCCCGGGGCGCGACGTGGAAAGGGAACTCTGATGGAAGACAACGGTTCCGCCCGTGGCACGGGCGATGACACCTCGCTGAACAAGCCTGTGGACAACTCCGACCGGGAGCGCACGTCGGGCGACGGCGGCTCCGGGGAGGGCGGCTCGTCCGCCGCCAAGAAGCGCCGCCGCGGCAGCCGTGGGGGCAAGAACCGCAAGAAGCCGGCCGGTCAGGGCGGGGAGTCCACCGGTTCCTCCGAGGACCGGTCCGACGGACAGTCCCGCAACGGTTCGTCCCCTGGTTCGGGGCGCAACCCGCAGGAGCTGCCTGACCCCCCGCGCGAGGGACGCGTGAGCGACCCGGACGCCGCCGAGAAGTCCCTTGTCCGCAAGCCCCAGATCGGCGACACCCGGCCCGCGCCGGCGAAGCCCGCAGCGGCGGCCCCGAAGAACGACTCGTCCGGTTCCGGGAACGGCAAGCGCAAGCGCCGCGGGGGCCGGGGCAGGTCCCGCTCCGGCGGGGGCCAGGGTGAGCAGCGCGGCAACAACGCACCGCAGCGGTCCCGCGAGGCGATCGAGGCCGAGATCATCGAGAAGCGCCGCGGCCGCGAGCGTGACGGTCGCCCGGTCGGTCGCTACATGATGTGCGTGCAGGTCCGCGAAGGCGTCACCCAGGTGGCCGTTCTCGAGGGCCGCAGCCTGATCGAGCACTACGTCAGCCGTCCGGCCGACGACATCAGCCAGATCCACGGGAACATCTATCTCGGTCGGGTGCAGAACGTGCTCCCCGGCATGGAGGCCGCGTTCGTCGACATCGGCACACCGAAGAACGCGGTGCTGTACCGCGGTGACGTCCAGTACGACAAGGAGGACGTCGACACGCCGGCCGGCGACGCCCGCATCGAGCAGATCCTGCACTCCAAGCAGATGATCCTGTGCCAGGTCACCAAGAACCCCATCGGTGCCAAGGGTGCCCGACTCACCCAGGAGGTCTCCCTGCCGGGCCGGTTCGTGGTGCTCATCCCGAACTCGAAGACCTACGGGATCTCGAAGCGCCTCACCGATGCCGAACGTCGCCGCCTGCGCAGCATCCTCGACCGCGTGAAGCCCGCCGAGCACGGTGTGATCCTGCGCACCGCCGCCGAGCACGCCACCGAGCAGGAGCTCACCGCCGACATGACGCGCCTGCTCGACGAGTGGTCGCGCATCGAGGCCGCGCAGAAGAAGGCCAGCGGGCCCACCCTGCTGTACCGCGAGCCGGAACTCGCCGTGCGGGTCATCCGCGAGGAGTTCAACGCCGACTACCGCGGCGTCATGATCGACGACCGGGCGCTGTACGAGGAGGTCCGCGACTACGTCGCCGCCTTCAACCCCGAACTCGCCGACCGGGTCACCTACTACGACCGCGAGGCCGAGGGGCTGTCCCTCTTCGAGAACCAGCACGTGCACGAGCAGCTGCACAAGGCCCTCGACCGGAAGGTCTGGCTGCCCTCCGGCGGCTCGCTCATCATCGAGCACACCGAGGCGCTCACGGTCATCGACGTGAACACGGGCAAGAACGTTGGCACGAACAACCTCGAGCAGACGGTGTTCCAGAACAACCTCGAGGCGGCCCAGGAAGTGGCCCACCAGCTGCGCCTGCGCGACATCGGCGGCATCATCGTGATCGACTTCATCGACATGGAGATCAAGGACAACCGCAAGAAGGTGGTGGAGTCCTTCCGCCACGCCCTCGCCCGGGACAAGACCCGCACGCAGGTGTTCGAGATCTCCGAGCTGGGCCTCGTGGAGATGACCCGCAAGCGGATCGGGGAGGGTCTCCTCACCTCGTTCGCGGGCCAGTGCCCCGAGTGCCAGGGGCGCGGCGTGAACATCGATTTCGGTCTCCTCGACTGACAAAACCCCGAAAATTGGCTGACCGGGCGATTGTCCGGCCCGGAATCCGCAGATAAGGTTTGACTCCGCTATGTACGCAGTGATCGCTTCAGGTGGCAAGCAGGAGAAGGTGTCCCAGGGTCAGCAGATCCAGGTCGAGCTCCTCCATGTCGAGGACGGGTCCGAGGTCTCCCTCGTGCCGGTCCTCGTCGTCGACGGTGCCACCGTCCTCTCCACCCCCGACCAGCTGAAGGGCGCATCCGTGAAGGGCCGCGTCGTCGGCACCGCCAAGGGCCCCAAGATCAACGGCTTCACCTACAAGCGCCGCACCAACCAGCGCCGCAAGTACGGTCACCGCCAGCAGTACTCCGTCGTCGAGATCACCTCCATCGCGAAAGGCTGACCAGAGATGTCAAAGACAAAGGGCGGCGGCTCAACCCGCAACGGTCGTGACTCAAACGCACAGCGCCTCGGCGTGAAGGTGTTCGACGGCACCGCAATCACTGCCGGCACCATCATCATCCGCCAGCGCGGCACCAAGACCCATCCGGGCAAGAACGTGGGCATCGGCAAGGACGACACTCTGTTCGCCCTGGTCGACGGCAGCGTGAAGTTCGGTGAGCGCCGCGGCCGCAAGGTCGTGGACGTGGTTCCCGCCTCCTGACGTTTCGCTCAACGTGATCGGCGCGCCTCCGGGCGCGCCTTTTGCGTTTTCCGGGGTGGGTGGGGTGGCTGGTTCAGCCCGCGAGCAGGGTGTCGATGCCCTGCGGGAGACGGCTGGCCGGGTAGTCGAGGAGCGTGACGGCCTGCCGGCAGGCGAAACGGTCGGTCATGCCGCCCACATACGCGACTGCGGCGTGTGCGGCCTCGGCGGAGCCCGGCACCGGCGACCCGTCCGTGTGCCCCGGCAACAGGTGGGGCGAGGCAATGTAGGCATCGACCAGGGCGCGGAGCATGTCGATGACGGCCGTGGCCTGGGCCCGTGACTCTGGCCGGTGGTAGATGGAGTCGTAGTTGAAGCGCCGGAATGCGGCGAGTGCTTCCGCTGTGTCGGGGACCATGCCGATGCGACCGGTGTGAACGGTGGCCTCGATCATGCCGTTGATCATTGCCCCGAGCTGTTCGCGGCGGGTTGTGCCGCACCGCTCGCGTACGACTGCCGGTAGGTCGGACCCGGTGACGATGCCGGCGTGGACCGCGTCCTCGAAGTCGTGGCAGACGTACGCGATCCGGTCGGCCCAGCTGACCACCTCACCCTCGGGCGTGTGCGGGGCGGGGCGGGACCAGCTGTGGTTGCGGATTCCGTCGAGCGTCTCGTGGCACAGGTTCAGCTGGGCGAGCGCGACATCGGCACCCCACACCGCGTGGTCGTACCCGCCGTCGATGTAGGGGGCGAGCGCATCCTCGCTGGCGTGACCGCCGGGGCCGTGCCCGCAATCATGACCGAGGGCGATGGCTTCTGTGAGCGCCACGTTCAGCCGCAGGACCCGCGCGATTGACACCGCAACCTGGGCCACCTCGAGCGCGTGGGTGAGGCGCGTGCGCTGGTGGTCGTCGGGGAAGACGAAGACCTGGGTTTTCCCGGCGAGCCTGCGGAAGGAGGCGGCATGGAGGATGCGGTCACGATCGCGCTCGAAACACGTGCGGTGCGGATCGGGCTCCTCCGCGATGTCGCGGTTGCCTGCGCCCGTGGCGCGCGTGGCGAGCGGTGCCATCTCGAGATCGGTGGAGGTTTCGCGTTCGTGGCGACCGGCTACATCGCGGGTCCCGAGACCCGCCCACGAGTCGGCATGCGCGACAGTGATGCCGTCGCCGGAGGTGCTGCCCGACATGGTGGACACCCAGGTGTCGCCTCGTTCCGTGGGTGATCCGGAAGGCGTGTTCACGCGCTGAATGGTAGGTGAGTGGTGTGTCGCGGGCCGGGAGCCTCCCGGCCGCCGCACGGCACCACGGGTAGCCTCGGTTCGTCCTATGAGTGCGTTCGTCGACGAAGCCCAACTGAACGTTCGCGGCGGCGACGGCGGTGCGGGGTGCGTCAGTTTCCGGCGCGAGGGGCCCGTCGCCATGGGCGGCCCAAACGGCGGCGACGGCGGGAAGGGCGGCGACGTGTGGTTGGTCGCCGACCGCAACGTGGCGTCACTGCTGGCCTTCCGCGACCATCCGCACCGGCGAGCAGGAAACGGTGTCCACGGCAAGGGGAAGGACCTCCACGGCCGCCGTGGTGAGGACATGGAGATCCACGTCCCCGAGGGCACCGTGGCCCGCGACATGTACTCCGGCGAGATCCTGGCCGACCTCGTGAACCACGGGGACCGGTGGCTCGCCGCAACCGGGGGACGGGGCGGCCGCGGCAACGCGAAGTTCCTGAACAACAAGCGCCGCGCGCCGTCGTTCGCCGAACAGGGCGAGGAGGGCTCGGAACGCTGGCTCGCACTGGAGCTGAAACTCATGGCCGACGTCGCGCTGGTGGGTTTCCCGAACGCCGGGAAGTCCACGTTCATCAGCACCGTGTCCGCCGCCAAGCCGAAGATCGCCAACTACCCGTTCACCACGCTCGAGCCCCACCTCGGCGTCGTGCGCATCGATGACGCCACGGAGTTCGTCATGGCCGACATCCCGGGGCTCATCGAGGGTGCCAGCGAGGGGAGAGGGCTGGGGCACCAGTTCCTGCGCCACGTCGAGAGGGCACGGGTGCTGTGCTACCTCATCGACCTGGTGGCTCTCGACGGCATCCCGCCCGCCGAGCAGCTGAAGATCCTGCAGCACGAGGTCGGCAACTACAGGCCCGAGCTTCTCGAGCGCCCGTACCTGATCGTCGGCACCAAGACCGACAGTGCCACCCCCGAGACCATGGCGCAGTGGCACCATGCGTCGATGTCGTCGGTGACGCGCCACAACGTCCGCGAGACGGTGGGGGAACTCGCGTCGCTGGTGGCGAGGGCCCGGAAGGAGGAGCCCGTGGCGGAGTCCACCATCATCATGCGACCCGAGCCGTCGCACGCGTGGGTGGAGCAGCTGGGGGAGAACGAGTTCCGTGTGCACGGCCGCGATGCCGAGCGCGTGGTTGCACTGAACGACGTGACCTCCCCTGAGGCCCTCAACTACATCGACGACCGTCTCGCCAAGCTCGGCGTGCCCCGTCTCCTCTCCCGGGCGGGCGTCCGCGAGGGTGACGTGGTGTGGATCTCGGAATTCAGTTTCGAATTCGTCCCGGAGATGTGAACCTGTGGGGATGCGTGTCGTCGTCAAGATCGGGAGCTCCTCGCTCACCAGCGAGACCGGCCACCTCCGGCTGGACGTCATCGACGCCGTCGTCGGGCAGATCGCCGCGGTGCGTGCGCTTGGGCACGAGGTCATCCTCGTCACGTCGGGTGCGGTCGCCTCGGGTGTCGCCGGTCTCGGTCTGGCCTCGCGGCCCCAGGATGTGCTCTCGCTGCAGGCCCTCTCCGCTGTCGGCCAGCCGCGCCTGATGGCGGCGTACGACTCCGCGTTCGGTTCGCACTCGATCGTGGCGGCACAGGTGCTCCTCGTGCCCCACGATTTCGTCGACCGCCAGCAGTACCTCCATGCGCGCGCCACGGTGCTGCGGCTGCTCGAGTACGGGTGCGTCCCCGTCGTCAACGAGAACGACGCAATCGCGAACAACGAGATCCGCTACGGGGACAACGACCACCTGGCCGCGCTCGTCTCGCACCTCGTCGGCGCCGACCTGCTTGTGCTCCTCACCGACACCGACGGTCTGTACACGGAGGACCCGCGCGTCAACCCGGGTGCCCGCAGGGTCGCTCACGTCGCGGCCGACGACCCGCTCCTCACGGTCACGGCAACGGAGAAGGGAACCGAACGGGGCAGCGGCGGCATGGCGTCGAAGCTCGCGTCGGCCCGCATCGCCTCGTGGTCGGGTGTCACCGCGGTCATCGCCGCTGCCACGCGGGACGGCGCGGTGGTCTCGGCGGTCAACGGTGACGACTCCACCGGGACGCGCTTCGCGCCGCACGACCGCAACCTGTCGGCGCGGAAACTGTGGATCGCCTTCGCCGCCGAGACGGAGGGGCGCATCATCGTGGACGGCGGGGCACGCGATGCGCTGACCGGCCGGGGAACCTCGTTGCTGCCAGCGGGGGTGACAGGGTGCGAAGGGTCGTTCGAGGCCGGGGCCACGGTGGAGATCGCCGACGACGCGGGCACCGTCATCGCCCGCGGCATGACAACCATGTCGTCCGCGCAGGTCGCCGGTGCCGCCGGAAGACGCACGGCCGACCTCGACCCGTCGTGGCCGACCGAGGTCATCCACCGCGACGACCTGGTGGTGCTGGTCTAGGGCGACTCAGCCGTCAGCGCCGACGTCCGTCGACCGTCTCGGCAGCAATGACCTGAGGTCGTGCATCTCGGGCACCCTCACCAGGTACAGACCGACGATGTAGGTGCCCATGCCGGCGAGCACCGCGAGGAACAGTTCCGCGGACAGGGTGAACCCGGACCGGGCCTCGAGCGCGAAGGGGATGGCCCACACCACCACCCCCATGACGGCACTCACGGTGACGGTCTTCGCGGTTATCGTCGCCAGTCTCTGCCAGTCGATGGCCCCGTGCTTGACGTGGAGCACCCACAGCACGAGGACGGACGCGACCATGTAGGAGATGCCGAACGCGAGGCCCAGGCCGAGCACCTCGTGACGGCCGACGAGTGTCACGGCAAGGACCACGTTGAGGGAGTTCTGGAAGACGTTGATCAGGAACGGCGTCTTCGTGTCCTCGTGGGCATAGAACCCGCGCAGGGCGAAGATGTACACAGAGAACCCGACCAGACCCACCGCGAGACCCGCGAGCGCGCGTGCGGTGTTGGCCGATGCTGACGAACTGAAGTGCCCGTGCTCGAGGAGGGTCACGATGATGGGCCGGGACAGGATGACCATGGCGACTGACGACGGCACCGTGAGGATGAGGATCCACCTCACCCCGGACGTGACCCAGTCCCGGAAGCCCGCTGTGTCCGCAGCGCGGACCCGCCGCACGAGTTCCGGCACGAACGTGGTGGCGATGGAGATGGCGAGGAGGCCGTGGGGGAGGAGGAAGAAGGTGTAGGCCTTCGAGTAGGCGTCCTGGTTGCCGCTGCCCGGACGGGCGAGATTCTTCACCACGATGAGGGCCACTTGGTTCGTCACCACGTAACCGAAGGTCCATGTGGACAGTTTCACCATGGTGCGCACCGCGGGGTGCGAGAAGTCGGGCCTGAACCGGAACGGGATCCCGGCCCTGCGCATGGCCGGGATGAGCACCAGCCCCATCGCCATGACACCGCCTGTGGCCGACATGGTGAACAACCAGAAGAACGTGCGGTCGTTGAACACGTCCTGGAGTTTCGGCGTGCCGTCGCGGGTGAACGGAATGAGCACGAGGAGAGTGATGGTGACCACGTTCGAGAGCACAGGGGCCCAGGCCGCCGCGAAGAACTTGCGGCGGGAGTTGAGCAGGGCGGAACCGATTGCGGTGAGCCCGTAAAAGAAGATCTGCACGAGGAAGACCCGGGCCATCATGGTCCCGGCCCGTCGGAAGGTGTCGGGGTTGACAGCTGTGCTCGGGTGGAGGGAGAACACGCGGAAGATGAGTGGCGCCGCGAGCACCGCGACGACCGTGGCGACGGCGAGCACGATCAGTGACGCCGACACCACCGCGTCCGTGGCCTCCTCGTCCTCGTCCTCGGCGAACCGGGTGAACAGTGGAACGAGACTCGCGGCGAGCAGCCCGCCGACGAGCAGCTCGTAGATGCTGTTCGGGCTGTTGTTCGCACCGTCGAAGGCGTCGGCGAGGGCCGTCTGCCCGATGATCACTCCGAACACGACCACTCGCAGCAGGCCCGTGAGGCGGGACATCGCCGTGCCGATCGCCACGACGAGAGTGTCCCTGAACATTTCCACGAGAATACGGCAGGGAGGCTCCGGGGGAGGAACGGCGAGCACCGCGGCACCGAGCATCCGGTGTCCCGATGAGGGTCACCCCTGTGCCGCAAAGTATGTTGGTTCACTTATGGGCAATCGCTTCGAAACCGTGCAGGAAGTCCGTGAGGGACTGAAGAAGGTCAACTACCTGGCCGATGAGGGCATCGCGGGCGTGGCGTACCTCGCCGACCGTCTCGGCAAGCCGGTGCTCGTGGAGGGCCCGGCCGGCACCGGAAAGACCCAGCTGGCCAAGTCCGTCGCCGAGCTGACCGGCGCGCGTCTCATCCGTCTGCAGTGCTACGAGGGTCTGGACGAGTCGAAGGCGCTGTACGAGTGGAACTACAAGAAGCAGCTCCTCCGCATCCAGGCCGACAAGGGGTCCGAAGGGTGGACCGAGATCCACGACGACATCTTCGGCAAGGAGTTCCTGCTCACCCGTCCGCTCCTCGAGGCCATCACCGCCGACGAGCCGGTTGTGCTTCTCATCGACGAGGTCGACAGAGTCGAGGTCGAGACCGAGGCGCTCCTCCTGGAGATCCTGTCGGAGTACCAGGTGTCGATCCCCGAGCTCGGCACAATCACCGCCAAGCAGGTGCCGCTCGTGTTCCTCACCTCCAACAACACCCGCGAGCTGTCCGAGGCGCTGAAGCGCCGGTGCCTGTTCCTCCACGTCGACTACCCGCAGATGGAGCGCGAGAAGGAGATTGTCCTCACGAAGGTCGAGGGAATCACCGAGGCACTCGCCGACCAGATCGCCCGGATCGTGCGCAGCATCCGCCAGCTGGACCTGAAGAAGGCGCCGTCGGTGAGCGAGACGCTCGACTGGGCCCGCACGCTGGTCCTGCTGGGGATCGAGAGCATCGACGCGGAGAAGGCCAAGGAGACCCTCCACGTGCTGCTCAAGTACCAGACGGACATCGCCAAGGCAGCCAAGGAACTGTCGGACGACTGACCACGCGGGACTGACGCCTCACCATGCTCGATCTTCTCTCCGGTTTCATCGTGGAGCTCCGCAATGCGGGGCTGCCGGTCAGCCTGACCGAGAACCTCGACGCGATGGAGGCGATCATGCACATCCCGCTCGAGGACCGCGAGGCCTTCAAGTACGCGCTCGGGGCCACGCTCGTGAAGAACCACGCCCACTGGCGCTCCTTCGAGACGGTCTTCGAGGTGTACTTCAGCCTGCGCGGGCCCGAGTACGCCATCGACGGCAGCGGTGAGGGCAACGCCGACCTCGACGAGTTCATGCGCCAGATGCAGAACCTGCAGGGCCAGGGCGAGGGCAAGGGCGGGGGCACCATGGACGGCCTCACACCCGAGGAACTCATGAACATCCTCATGAACGCCCTCATGAACGGCGATCAGGCCATGATGCGGGCACTCGCCAAGCAGGCTGTCCAGCGTTTCGCCGGCATGGAGCCCGGCCGGCCGGTGGGGGGCACGTACTACCTGTACCGCACGCTCCGCAACCTCGACCTGGACGGGATGCTGGACAAGCTGATGGAGGCGAGCCGCCAGCAGGTGGGCGGGGAACTGACCAACCTGGAGGAGCGCCTCGAGCGCGACGAGTACCAGGACCGCATCGAGAAGTTCAAGCAGGAGGTCGAGGCCGAGATCCGTCGTCGCCTCGTGGCCGACCGCGGCGCCGAGGCCATGGCGAAGACGCTGCGCAAGCCCCTGCCCGAGGACGTCGAGTTCATGCACGCGAGCCGGGACGAGATGCAGCACCTGAAGAAGGCGCTCCAGCCGCTCACCCGCAAGCTCGCAGCGCGCCTCGCCCGCAAGCGCCGCCACGGCCGCAAGGGCCCGCTCGACTTCCGCAACACCGTTCGCCACAGCCTCGCCTACGGCGGCGTGCCCGCCGAGCCGAAGTTCAAGTACCCGCGCCCCGCCAAGCCCGAGCTCATCGTGGTGGCCGACATCTCCGGCTCTGTCGCGGCGTTCGCGCGGTTCACATTGATGCTCGTGTACGCGATCAGCAACCAGTTCTCCAAGGTCCGGGCGTTCGTGTTCATCGACGGCATCGACGAGGTCACCGACTATTTCAAGAAGACGGAGGACATCGGCGAGGCGATCCATCGCATCAACACCGAGGCCGACGTCATCTGGGTGGACGGCCACAGCGACTACGGCCATGCGTTCGAGGTGTTCTGGGACAAGTGGGGCAAGGAGATCGGGCCCAAGTCCACCGTCATGCTCCTCGGGGACGCACGGAACAACTACCACGCGTCGCAGTCGTGGGTCATCAAGGAGATGAGGGCCAAGGCCCGTCACGTCTACTGGCTGAACCCCGAACCGAAGTCCTACTGGAACACGGGCGATTCCATCGTGGGCGAGTACGGCACGTTCACCGACGGTGTGTACGAGTGCCGCAACCTGCGCCAGCTGGAAGCGTTCGTCGAGAAACTCGCCTGAGCCGGTGACCGACACGCGGCTCATCCTCGTCCGCCACGGCGAGTCGTACGCCAACGCCGAGAAGTTCATCGGCGGTCTCCGTTCCTGCCGCGGCCTCACGGATGCCGGTCGGTGGCAGGCGGAACGACTGCGTGACCGCCTGCTTCGCGAGGGTGACATCGTGCCCGACGTCCTCGTCAGCAGTTCCTACCCGCGGGCTCTCGAGACCGCCCGCATCATCGCGCCGGCCCTGGGGAGCCTTCCGGTCACCGTGGAGCCAGGGTGGGGTGAGCACGATCCGGGACCGGAGTGCGACGGCCTGCCGTTCACGGAGTTCGTCGAGCGCTACGGAATGCCCGACTGGGACGGGGACCCGTACGACGTGCTGTACCCCGGCGGGGAGACAAAGGCCGAGTTCGCCGACCGGATCACCTCCACGCTGAAGCGCACCATGGCCGACCACGCAGGGTGCACGGTGGTCGTGGCGTGCCACGGGGGCACGGTGGACGTGATGATGCGCATCGCACTGCACGCCCCGCTGAACGGCAAGTTCGAGATCCACACCGGCAACACCGCGATCACGGAGATGGTGCACGTGAAGGGCTCGAAGTGGCGTCTGGTGCGGTACAACGACACCGCACACCTGGCCGAATTCTGAGCCATGGAAGATGCCGCTCCTGTCGCAGTGGTCGGGGCGGGCACCGCAGGCTCGATTGTCGCGCGTGCGCTCGCGTCGAGATGCCGGCGCGAGATCGTCGTGTTCGAGCCGGGTGGACTGACCGATGACGACAACCCGAGATTCATGGACCAGCTCGGGGAGGCAACATTGTGGGAGGACCTGCCCGGTCCGCAGGCGCGAGCCCTGGGGGGAGGCAGCGCGGTCAACGGGTTGATCCTGTCGGGCGAGGAACCGGTGTGGCTCCGGGGCCTCACGCGGTTCGCCCGTGCGGGGGAAGAAGGATCCGTCGGCCGTGAATTGCTCGCGATGGGGGGCAGGCACTCGAGGTTGTGGTGGCACAGCGGACGGTGGAACCCCGCCAGGGCGATGGTGCACGTCGAGGACGAGGGACGCATCTCGATCATCCGGTCGTCCGTCGAGAGAATCGAGTCCCGCGGGGACCGGACGTTCGTGGTGCTGGACAGTGGCGGGGCGGTCGAGTGCAGCCACGTCGTCCTCTGTGCGGGGGCGTTGGTTACCCCCCGGATTCTCCTGCGGTCGGGAATCGGCAGCCGTGTGGGCACGGGGCTGCAGAACCACCCCACCGTGACGTTCACCCGCCGCAGGGCCGATGACGACACGGGCTTGTTCGATGCGTGCGTGGTGCTGGAGTTGCTGGAGGACGGGGGCAAGGGACTGGCCGTCGCGTACGAGAGGATGTCCGGCAGCATCTCCGGGACCGGGATGTTCACCGTCTCTCTGATGAACCCGGTCTCGCGCGGGACCGTGGACCTCGAGAACGTCGATTTCCGGCTGCTCGGGGAGGCACCGGACATGCGCAGGATGGCAGCGGTCGTCCGCGGCTTTGTCGGTTCTGCCGTGCGTGCGGGGATCCACGGCCTCGCCGATGCGGCCGGCGCGGACGCGCAGGCGGTGCTCGGCATGGGTGACGCCGATATGGGCACGTGGCTCGAGTCCATGGTGCAACCCGTGTCGCACGCGACGTCCTCATGTGCGTTCTCCACCGATGCGCTCGGCCGGATCCCGGGCCGCCCTGATGTCTCCGTGGCCGACGCATCCGTGCTGCGGGGCGTCCCGCAGGAGACCCCCGCCGCATCTGTCACAATCGAGGCACGCCGGATCGCTCTGGCCCTGGGGGAGGTCCTGTCATGAACTACACACTCGGACTGCACGAGGTGTCCCCGGGCACCCATGCCTATCTCCAGCCCGACGGCGGGTGGGGCTGGTCGAACGCGGGTCTCGTGGTGGGGGACGGGGTGTCACTTCTCGTCGACACACTCTTCGATCTCAGGATCACGCAGAGAATGCTCGATGCGATGGTTCCCCACACGTCTGGCGCCCCGATCACCTCCGTCGTCAACACGCACGCGAACGGTGACCATTGCTACGGCAACTGGCTGGTGCGCGACGCCGAGATCATCTCGTCAGCGGCCACCGCCCACGAGATGCGCGAGGTGCCGCCGTCGATGCTGGCCGCCCTCAACGAGGCGCCCGGGGACATCGGTGACCTCTTCAGGCACTTCTTCGGCGAGTTCGAGTTCGGGGGGATCGAGGTTGCCCTGCCGACCACGACGTTCAGCGGCTCGCATTCGTTCGATGTCGGCGGCCGCAGGGTCGACCTCGTGGAGGTGGGCCCCGCGCACACGGCGGGCGACACCCTCGTCTTCGTTCCCGACGCGCGCACCGTGTTCACGGGTGACATCCTCTTCATCGGCGGCACGCCCATCGTCTGGGCCGGTCCGCTGGACAACTGGATCGCGGCGTGCGACCTCATCACGGCCTCGGAGGTCGACGTGATCGTGCCCGGCCACGGACCGGTCACGGACAAAGCCGGGGTGTCCGGTGTGCGCGACTACCTGGTGTACGTGCGCGACGAGGCGAAGCAGCGGTTCGAGGGTGGCATGGACGCCTGGGACGCCGCCAGAGATATCGCCCTGAACGGGTTCGGCCGGTGGGGAGAGACCGGCCGCATCGCGGTGAACGTGGACACGGTGTACAGGTCACTCGATCCTTCTCATCGAAGCCCCGACGTCGTCGAGCAGTTCAGGCGGATGTTCGCCCTGGAGTCCCGCTGACCGGAGCGCCCGCGCGCCACTTGCGGCGCACCACCACGACCCACGCCGCCGCCGCGACGAGACTGAAGAAGGACCACTGGAACACGTACGACCTGTGCGATCCCTCGGACAGCTCGGGGAACGCCACCGGTGCGGGCCAATCGGACTTGGTGGGGGGATCCTCGGAGACCAACTGAACGTACATCGGGAACACCTCTCCCCGGTATCGCCGGGAAATGAGCGGGATGTCGATGCGCTGGAACTCGACCGTGCCGGGGTCGGTTGAGTCCACTGCTCCGAGGGCGCCTCTCGTCTGCGTCGTCCTGAGGTACCCGACCGCGGTGATCCGGGCCGCGGGAATGTCTCCGTCGGGCTCCGTGGCCAGCGGGATGAAGCCGCGGTTGACGAGGACAATCCCGAGCGTGTCGGTGCGCAGGGGGACCAACTGGTCGTAGCCCGCGGCGCCGTTGGTGCTGCGGTTGACGATGGTGACCGCACCAGCAGGGTCGTAGGTGCCGGACACTGCCACCGGGCGCCACTCGATTGAGTCCGGGTCGGCGGAGGCTTGCGCCGCGAGGCCGGGGAGCGGCACCACCTCCATGGCGGAACGCGCCGTCACGGTTGCGTTGAACTCCTGTTTCTCCTCCAGTCGGTGGGCCTGCCAGAACGCGAGGTTGACCATGAGGGTCACCAGGGCTGCCACGCCGACATGCACGAGGATCCAGCGCGGTCTCAACAGTCCTCTGAGCACAGGTCAACGCTACTGCCGGGCCCGTCGGCGGCTACCGTCACCGACGTGGGGAAAAGGGAATACGTCGCGGACAACATCGACTCGGCGTTCTTCAGCGAGGTGTTCGGGGCCGAAGTGACGGTCGGCGAACCGTCGCGCATCGGGTCGGGCCAGGTGGGGATGAACCTGCGCTTCGCCGCCAGCAGCCCCGACCCGCGCGTTCCCGCGTCGATAGTGGTGAAGCTGGCGTCGCCCGACGAGACGAGCCGGGCGACGGGCATGGCCCTGCGCAACTACGAGCGCGAGGTGAAGTTCTACAGGGAGATCCAGCCGACGGTCGACATCCGCGTTCCTCATTGCCACTTCGCTGACTGGGACGAGACCTCGGGTTACTTCGTGCTCGTGATGGAGGACATGGCGCCGGCCGAGCAGGGCGACCAGATCCTCGGGTGCACGGTCGGCGAGGCGGAGGCCGCCGTGGACGAACTCGCACGGCTGCACGGCCCGAGATGGGGTGACGACACCCTGCACCAAGTCGACTGGATGGAGCGCCGCACGTCGCGGGCGGACGGTGAGCGTCTGTCCGGGTTGGTGAGCATGCTCCTGCCGGGTTTCGCCGCCGCGCTCGGGGAGCGCGTGCAGGAGGAGACCGGCGGCACCGGGATGGGGTTCATCAGCGAGATGGCGCAGGGCATCGTCGAGTACGTGGAGGCGAAGGGCCCCGCGTTCTGCGTCACCCACGGCGACTACCGCCTCGACAACATCCTCTATGACCGCACCGGTGGCGGGCTCCGTTGCGCCGTCGTCGACTGGCAGACACCAGGCCACGGCAACGGAATCGCCGACCTCGCGTACTTCATCGGTGCCGGACTCCTGCCCGAGGAACGGCGCCGCCACGAGTGGGATCTCGTTGACAGGTACGTCGCCGGTGTGGAGCGCTACGGCCACACGCTCGACCGTGAGTGGGTGGCGGGGCACTACCGCCGCGAGGCGATCAGCGGTGCCGTGATGGCAGTGGTTGCGTCGCAGATTGTCGGCCGCACCGAGCGCGGCGACGAGATGTTCGTGGCGATGGCCGCTCGCCATGCTCTCCAGGGAATGGAGAACGGGGCCCTGTCGCAACTGTGAAGTGCGACGGAGACCCCGTCCGAAGCTCCAACTCCGCCCGCTGGAACGCAGCGAACGGTACCGCCGGGATGTTCGTTCACCAACTCCGCTGGTGACCCCGGCAAGCCCGCCTTGCTACCTTTTGCGTACCCGCCGGGGGCGGGGACACACACGGGGGAAGCACATGACTGTCTGGAACTACGCCAACCTTCTGCGGGGCATCGCGGAGAAGGACCCCGGCCGCACCGCCCAGGTCTTCGGGGAGAAGAGGTTCACGTGGGGGGAGTTCCACGGCCGTGCGAATGCTCTCGCCTCCGACATGGTCGCGGCGGGTCTCGGGCACCAGGCGAAAGTCGCCCATTACATGTACAACTGCCCCGAGTACCTGGAGGGCACGCTCGCGTCGTGGCTGGGTGGTTACGTGCCGTTCAACGTGAACTACCGCTACGGCCCCGAGGAGGTCTTCTACCTGTTCGACAACGCCGATGCCGAGGCCGTCATCTTCCACGGCGCGTTCGCATCCCTCATCGACCAGGTCAGGGGCCGCCTCCCGCTCGTCAAGCGCTGGTACATGGTGCCCGACGCGGAGAACTCCGCCGTGCCGGCGTGGGCTCTCAACTACAACGCGGTCGTCGCCGCACCGAAGCCGGCGGTCGTCCCGGTCAAGGAGCTCAGCGGGGACGACATGCTGTTCCTGTACACGGGCGGCACCACGGGGATGCCGAAGGGTGTCATGTGGCGCCAGGAGGACCTGTTCGCGGTGCTCGGGTACGGCGCGAACGCGCTGTTCGGCGTCGGGCCAGGTGAGTCGGTCGAGGCACTCGTCGAGCGCGTCACGCCCGAGTGGCCGAACCTCCGTGCGTACGTGGCGTGCCCGCTGATGCACGGCACCGGGCTCTTCTCGTCCTTCATCGGACTCGCCACTGCGGGGTGCATCGTCACCAACCCGAACCGCTCGTTCAGTGCCGAGGAACTTCTCGACATCGTGGAGCGGGAGAAGGTCAACTCCATCGTGATCGTGGGCCAGGCGTTCGCGGGCCCCATCCTCGAGGCGCTCGACGCGAACCCGGGCAGGTGGGACCTGTCGAGTGTCGGGCAGATGGGGTCATCCGGCGTGATGTGGAGCCAGGAGAACAAGAACGGCCTGCTCGAGCACATCCCGCAGATGGCCATCACCGACAGCTTCGGTTCCTCCGAGGCGGTCGGCATGGGTGCATCGGTGGCTGTGAAGGGCGCCGCGCCCACCACGGCCAAGTTCCAGCTGGGGCCGAACTGCGTCGTCTTCAAGGAGGACGGCACGAGAGTGCAGCCCGGCAGCGGCGAGCGCGGTCTCGTCGCCGTCGGCGGGGCCATCCCGCTCGGGTACTACAAGGACGAGAAGAAGACGGCCGAGACGTTCCGCATCTTCGAGGGGCGCAGGTGGACGGTGCCCGGTGACTGGGCCGAGGTGAACGAGGACGGAACGCTGACTCTCCTCGGTCGCGGGTCGGTGTGCATCAACACCGGCGGCGAGAAGGTCTTCCCCGAGGAGGTCGAGGAGTGCCTGAAGACGCACGCCGGCGTCCGTGACGCCGTGGCCGTCGGCATCCCCGACAGCCGGTTCGGCGAGACGATCTGTGCCGTTGTCGAGCCCGAGCCCGGTGCCAGTCCCACGCTCGAGGAGTTGTCCGCCCACGTGAAGTCGAGACTGGCTGCCTACAAGGCACCGCGCAACCTCGTCATCGTGGACACCATCGGCCGTGCGCCGAACGGCAAGGTGGACTACAAGAGGCTCAAGCAGCACTCCATGGACACGCTCGGCGTCAAGTGACGCGGGCAGGAACGGGGCAGGATCCGATGGCAACAGCGGCCTCCCTGCGTGCGCGCCTCTCCGGCGGGCCGCCCGTGCTGATGCCGGGCGTGTGGGACCCGCTCTCGGCCCTGCTCGCGGAACGCGCGGGTTTCACCACGGTGTTCCTGTCGGGCTTTGCCGTGAGCGGCACGCTGCTGGGCGAGCCCGACATCGGCATCGTCGGCCAGTCCGAGATGGCCGACGCCGCCCGGCGGGTGTGCCGCGCCGTGCCGGGTGTCGAGGTCGTCGTCGACGCCGACACCGGCTACGGAGGAACCTCGTCCGTCGCGCGCACGGTGGAGTTGTGGGAGCAGGCCGGTGCCACCGGGATGTTCCTCGAGGACCAGGAGTGGCCGAAGAAGTGCGGGCACATGGAGGGAAAGCGCGTGGTCGAGCGCGACGAGTGGCTCACCAAGCTGCGTACCGCCCTTCGCGTGCGCGGAAATCTCCATGTCACCGCGCGGACCGATGCCCGCGCGGTGGTGTCACTGGACGAGGCGATCACGCGGGGAAAAATGGCCGCCGACCTCGGTGTCGACGCCGTGTTCGTGGAGGCGCCGCAGTCCATTGACGAGATGGAGAGGATTGCCGCGGCCATCCCGGGCGTGACCCTCGTTGCGAACATGGTGGAGAAGGGCAAGTCCCCGCTCCTCACGCCCGCCGAGCTCGCTGGGCTCGGCTTCTCCCTCATCGTGTCCCCGTTGTCCGGCCTTCTCGCCGCGACCAAGGCCCTGGGGGACGCGTACTCACACCTCAGGTCCGCGGGCACCATGCGCGATGTGCTGGGGGACATCACCGGTTTCGACGAGTTCACCGACCTGGTGGGCCTCCCGAAACATCTCGCGAACGAGTCGACAGACCGCTAGTCTTGCCGTTGCATTAAGAGAGACCGACAGGTCCGGCAACCGGGGTTCACGCCGCACGGTGCCTTCCCGCGAGAGCGGGGGATGTGGTCCCGCAGCCAGCGGGGCAACAGGGGCGTGCTCTCCGGTGCAGGACACACCCGCATGTCGCCCGCATGCACGGAAAGGAGAGAGGGATGACGCCACAGACCGAGCACGGCAACGCGCCCTTCCCTGCCTCCGGGGCGTGGACGTCCGACCAGCCGGCGGGCCACCGGAGATTCCACCGGTTCGCGGTTGACCGACCGTTCACGCTGGAGGGCGGCGGGCAGCTGCGCGACGTGACCACCGCGTACGAGACCTGGGGCGAGCTCGACGAACGCGCATCGAACGCAGTGCTCGTGTGCCACGCCTGGACTGGTGACAGTCACGCGGCGGGGCCTGCGGGACCCGGGCACCCGACACCAGGCTGGTGGGAGGGACTGATCGGCCCGGGCAAGCCCATCGACACCGACCGGTACTTCGTTGTGTGCGCGAACGTCCTCGGGGGCTGCCAGGGCAGCACCGGGCCCGCGTCGCCGGACCCGTCCGACGGCCGGCCCTACGCGCTCCGCTTTCCCGTGGTCACGATCCGCGACATGGTCCGCGCCCAGGCACTGCTCGCGGACTCACTCGGCATCGCGCGCTGGCACGCGGTCATCGGTGGGTCGATGGGGGGCATGCAGGTGCTCGAGTGGGGGATCATGTTCCCGAACCGCGTCGGGGCGATCGTGCCCATCGCCACGTGCGCCGAGGCGAGCGCCCAGCAGATCGCGTGGGGTTCGATCGGCCGCCGGGCCCTGTTGATGGACCCGAAGTGGAACGACGGCGACTACTACGGGGCGCCCGACGACGGCGGCCCGTGGCACGGTCTGTCGGTGGCGAGGATGATCGCCCAGGTCACGTTCCGCACCGACAACAAGTTCAGCGAGCGGTTCGGGCGGCGGCTCGCCAACAAGTCCTTCCACGACGAGGGGCTCGACCTGCTGTCGAAGTTCGAGGTGGAGGGGTACCTCGACCACCACGGTGACCGGCTGGTCAGGCGGTTCGACGCGAACAGTTACCTCTACATCGGCAAGGCGATGGATCTCCACGATGTCGGTCGCGGCCGCGGAGGCGTGGCTCGGGCGATGTCACGCATCACCGCGCCGTCGCTCACGCTCGGCATCAGCAGCGACATCCTCTACCCGGCGTACCAGCAGGAGTCGATCCATTCGCTGGTGACGAACGGCGACCCCCGCAACAGGTACGCGGAGATCGAGAGCGACGAGGGCCACGACGGATTCCTCATCGCCACGCAGCAGGTGGGCGGCGAGGTTGCCGCTTTCCTCTCACGGCTCGTCTGAATTGTCCCCGTGTCAGTGCGGGATCATCGCGTCGAGCCGCGCCACCAGCGGGCTGTGAGCGGGCACGCGCAGCGCAACGAGCTTGTCGCCGTCGGGCGAGTCCGCCCGCAACGAATACACCGCATGGGTGGCGTGGCCGCCGGTGACCCGGGCAACAGGCACGTAGGTGCCCGCCACCGCACGGGCGCCGGTGAACCCGGGTTGGAGCACCACGGAGTCCCGGCCGATGCCGCCGCGCACCGGAGCCCAGCGCCCGGGTCTGCCCCCGCGGGCGTCCAGCACGCGTGCCCTGGTCATGAAACGGGTTCCGTCCCGGTCCACCCAATGCGGCTCGTGGCGGCGTCCCCACCACACGAGCGCCGAAAGGAACACCACGAACATCGCCGAGGTGATGAAGTTCGCCATGTCACTCCTTGTCGGTCGTCGGGACTGTCAGCGTGAGAGACTAGGTGTGATGTCCCCGACCGCGCTCGTTGCCTCCGACATGGCCGTGAACGCACTTTCCGTGGCCATGATTCTCACGGGTGTGGTGCTGTTCGTGGTGACCGTCAGGTTCTGGCGCTCCGCAGGCGAGGACCCGGAGGTCCTCGCACCGCTCGAGGTCATGGGGGACCGCAGGTTCGCGAGGGCCGGCGAGGAGGAGCGCCTCGGGATACTGAACTCCGTCCGGCCCGAGGGCGCCCAGCCGATCGACCATGTCGAGGCACCGACTGTGCTGGAGCACGAACCAGCCCAGCAACGCCGGCCGTTCAGGGACCGTTTCGACCACCGCGACGATGCCGTCGACGTGGTGGAGCCAGCGGACGAGGACGACGCCGGGACCCGCACCGCTGCGGTCCCGCCTGTGATCGACCCATTGTTGAGCCAGCAGCAAAGTAAGCCAGAGCGAGGAGATTGAAATGGCCGCCTTCGACCCCGAAGAGATGATCGCGCGGTTCCGTGACCGGGCCGCCGCGGTGCGCAAGCGTCCACTGCCCCCGGTCGCGGGGGAGGAGAGGCAGCTCTTCATCGCCCAGGCCGAAGCTGACTTCCGGGACTTCGCCATCATCGGTGACGCTGTCGCTTCCCTCGAGGACGGTGTCCTCACGCTGCGCATCGACCTGAACCCGCCGAAGTGAGCGACGGGGTCACCCTGCGCGCGCGGGTGCGCGGCCGTGACGACATCCATGTCATTGCGGCTGTCACCGCGGTGATGGCGTGGGGCGTGGGCCCGATCCTCAACAAGTCGATGTCCGTGGGCACCCCGTCCATCGTGTTCGCGCGCATGGTGCTGGGGGTGCCGATCATGCTGCTGATGGCATGGTGGCTGGGCGACGGCCTGTCGAAGGAGCTGATGAGGCGAACGGCGGTGCCGGGCATCCTCTTCTCGCTCTCGTTCATCACGGGGTTCGCGGCGGTCAAGATGACCTCCATCGCGAACGCCACGCTCATGAGCAATCTTCAGCCTGTGCTCGTGCTCTTCGTGGCGGGGAGGCTCTTCGGGGAACGCCTGCGCGCCCGGCAGCTCCTCTACGGGGCGGCGTCGATGGCGGGCGTGCTGACTGTTGTCCTCGCGGCTGCGTCCACGAGCGGTGCGCACGTGAGCGGCGACCTCATGGCGGCGGCGAACGTGGTCATCTGGACGGGGTACTTCCTCATCGCCAAGCAGCAGCGCGTCGACGGTGTCAACTCGTGGTCCTTCCTGGCCGCCATCTTCATCTGGGCGTCGGTTGTAGTCATCCCGTTCGGCCTGGTGGCGAGCAACGATCTCAGCCGCATCACTGTCCGCGACTGGTTGCTGGCGCTCGGCATGGCCCTCGGCCCCGGCGTGATCGGGCACGGTCTCATGACGTGGTCACAGAGCCACGTCGACGTGTCGCTTGCATCCATCCTGGGGCTGCTGAGCCCGGTGCTCTCCACGTCGCTCGCGTGGGTCGTCTTCGGCGAGTCGCTCACGGTCGTGCAGATCATCGGTTCCGTGGTGGTCATCGCGTCCCTCGTGGCGCTCGTGAGGGAGCAGGCCAATTCGGGCGTTCCGCGGGCTGAACCGCCCGAAATGTGACCCGTTGCGCCTGCTGGATGCCTCGCTAGACTGGGGCGCACATACGCGGACGTGGCTCAGTTGGTAGAGCATCACCTTGCCAAGGTGAGGGTCGCGAGTTCGAATCTCGTCGTCCGCTCCAGAAACCTTTGAATGGGGGAGTTTGCGAGGCTCTCCGTTTGTTGGAAGCCCCGCGCTTGTCGTTTGCCCAGGTTCCGGCAGCGTTGCGGATCGCCCGGATTGCTCACGACGCAACTCTGACTTCGAATCGTTTCAATTTTCGACTGGTCTGATTGCCCTCAGGATGTCGTCATGGAAACACGGCGACGATCCCGGATCGATGAACCCAGGCTTGCGGGACTTCTCGAGTCTCTCCACACCCGCGCGGAGGCCAACGATGCGAAGGTGCTGCCGGGTGTCTTGACATCCGCTGCCGAACGGGGCGCGACATCCGACCAGGACATGGCGGACCTGCTGGCCGACGCCTACATCCCGATCAGCTCCACCGTGGGACGTTTCCTGCACGTCCTCGCCCTGAGGCGTCCGGAGGGCAGGATCGTCGAGTT
>RFZO01000031.1 GCA_009920715.1 Actinomycetota bacterium
AGGGGGGTCGTCGCGTTGAGTGCCCCGAACCGCACCTGGTGGTCAGCCCACCCCACCAGCAGCTCCCGCGCCCGCTCCTCCACGAAGTCCATCTCCGACTCGGTCATCTTCTCGGCCATGCGTGCCTCCTACGACACGATACGCGGTGCGGTGCGGTCCCGGACCTATTCGGTAGGGTGGGCACGGAGGATGACGTGCCCGACACCCGAGTCATCGGCGACCTGACCGTGTCTGAGGTGCGTGCCCTCGAGGACGTGCAGGCGCGCATGGATGCCACCCTACGCCGCATCGGCGAGCTCGAGGTCGAGCGACACCGCCTCGTCGCGTCCGTGAGCGGCATCGAGGTCGAGTCGACCAGGGTCCTCGAGTCCATCGCCGCGAGGCTCAACATCCCCGCTGGGGTCGGGTGGGCCGTCGACCGCGACGGCACCGTCCGTTCGGTGGAACCGTGAGCGTCGCAGGCTGGGAGACGCTGCCCGGGTCGTTCCCGTGGCCGCCGCAGAACCTCCAGGTGTTCTCCGCGTTCCGCGTGGGGTACGTCGACCTGCGGTGGGACGACCCCTCGACCATCGCGGTCGGCGGTGGGTCCATCGCCCCCACCCGCGCCGCGGGCACCATCACCGTGACGGGCGTGCCCGACACGCTCGAACAGGCGACCGGCACCCTGACCGTCGTGTCGGCCCCCGTCCCGGTCGGGGCCACGGTCACCGTCGGGGGTGTCGTACTCACATCCGTGGCCGGGCCTCCCGTCCCAGGGGACGACACATTCGACGGGTCGGGTCCGGCGGCGTCCGACGTCGCGGCCAGCATCGCCGCCGCCATCGGCGACGGGTCCGTGGCCGGGTGGGGTGTCGCCACGGCATCGGCGGCGTCGGACACGGTGACCCTGGTCGCCGTCCCCGAGGGGACGGCGGGCAACGGCGTCACACTATCGACGGATACCCCGTTGGTGACCCCGTCCGGTGCAACCCTGGACGGGGGTGCGGATGCGGCCACCCTGTCCATCGGCTTGATCACACTGTCGGCGACGACCGGCCCCCGCACGACCGGCACATTCACGGTCGGCCCGACGAACTTCGACACGGCGGCGTCCATCTCCGATGCCATCGGTGACCCGACCAACCACCTGGTCGGCACCGTCGTGGCGTCGGTGTCCGCCGACATCGTCCAGGTGGTCGCCGCCGTCGTCGGGACGGATGGGAACACCATCGCGTTGGCCACGGACTCCGAAGCCCTGACGCTGTCCGGCCCCTACCTGTCGGACGGATCGGGGGCTTACTGTCCCCCGGTGAACAACACGGCGTGGACCATCGTCGGGGTGAACATCTACCGGTCGGACAACGGGCAGCGCGGCCCGTACGTCCGCGTGAACCGCGTCCCCATCGGGTCGCTGGCGTACCGCGACCACGTGGACAACACCCTCATCGAGGAGGAGGTCGTGCGGTGGGACGGCGACTGGCTGTCGAAGGCCACGGACCCGAACAACGCCGACTGGATCTTCCGCGCCAAGTTCACCCCGGTGGTCAAGCCCTACGGCCAGGCCGTGGCGGCGAACGCCCCGACCGACGTCACCCTGAAGATCGACGGGGTCGTCGTGCCCGTCCAGTCGGTGTTCGGCCCGACGGGGGACGTGACCCTCATCAACCAGCCGACGTGGGACCTCGCCCGCGAGCGGTGGGTGCCGCCCGTACTGCCGTCCGAGTACTCCGCCGTCACGGTGACCTACCGGTACAACGCGAACCTCATCCAGACGGACCTCGACCGCACGAACCAGGTGTTCTACCGGTTGACGACGGTGGCCCTCGACCCGACGGGCACGTCCCCGTCGGGTCTGGTCGAGACGCCGCTCGGGTACTGCCCCCCCGTGGGCCTCGCCGAGGTCGAGACGGTCGACTGGATCTGGCGCGAGGCGAAGCGGCGCAACCTATACATCCTCGAGCAGGGAGGGGAGCGGGTCAAGCTGTTCAAGCGGAAGGTGTCGGGACTACCGTGCCCCTGCTACATCGACCCCGCGACCCGCGAGTACGGGCAACAGCCGTCGGCGCGGTGCGGAAACTGTTTCGGCACGGGGTACGTGGGCGGGTACGACGGCCCGACCGACATCATCGTCGCCCCCGACGACGCGGAACGGCGGGTGTCCCAGACGCCGAACGGTCGCCGCCTCGAGCACGGCTACGAGGTGTGGACGACGGAGAACCCGTCCATCACCCAGCGCGACTTCATCGTGAAGCAGACGGGGGAACGGTACAGCATCGGCGCGGTGCGCCGACCCGCCGTGCGGGGGTTGCCGCTCCAGCAGCATTTCAACATCCAGTACCTCGACGAGCAGGACATCCGGTACCGCGTCCCCGTGACCGGCACGGACGACCTTCCGTGGCCCGAGACGCGGTACACGAACCCCGAACTGTCCGCCTGCGTCGAGGCCGACCCGTACCCCGTCGGGTTCGACTACCAAGCATCCCCGATGGGCACCGAGGTCCCGAAGATCCCCGACGGCCGTGAGATCAGGGGACGCACCCCTGTGTGGGCGAACACAACGTACGGCGGCAAGGGCGGTGGCGCGTGAGGTTCAAGCCCACCAGACCGGAGCAGGCCGTCCAGTTCCGCGTCCGTGGTTCGTACATGGGCGCGTGGGCCAGGGGCGTCGGCGAGGAGGCATCTGCCGAGATCGTGCGACGGATGGCCGTCATCCTCCAGGAGGAGGTCCAACGCGCCGCGCGAGAAGAGGCCACCCCTCGGACGAAGGGCAGCGGGCAACCCCTGACCCTGCCGAACACCGAGTCGTTCTTCAACTCGTTCAAGACGCGGGTCAAGGGCAAGAAGACGGTCGAGGTGGTCTGCACGTACCCGTTCATCAGGGCCCTCACCGAGGGTCGCGAGCCGTACCCGATGACGTGGCTCACCCGCGCGGCGGGCGTCCCCGTCGTCCCCATCGAACGTGCGGACGGTACGGTGATCCTGCGGGCCACGCCTGGGCCGGGTGACCGACCGTGGGTCCACCCCGGCTTCCTGAAGCACCGCTTCCTGGACGTCGCGGTCAAACGGGCACGGGAACGCATCGCGGACGTGGCGGCGGATGCCCTCGGCGATGCCGCCATCAAACACCTATCGGAGCTGGTGAAGAAGTGAAGGAGGCCCGTATCGAGTGCCTGTGCCCCGAGTACCGCATCTCCGACATGGGCATCGCGTTCCGCCGTGGGGACTCGGTGTGGGTGTCCGAGGAGTCGGCTCGGTCATCCGAGGAACTTCTACTGGCCGTCCGTTCCGGCGCGGTATCGGTAGTGTACGCCAGGAGGTGTTCCGTGAGTCGATCCCCCTCTCCGCCGAATGTACGCATGAACCGCGCACAGCGGGCGGGGTTCGTTGCGCGCACGTTGCCCGAACAGCCTCAGCGGCCCGAACCCGCGCCCCCGGCGAGTGTGGACGCGGGGGCCATCGAGGATGCCATCGCACGCGGGGTCACCAAGGCCATCGAGGGCCTCATCCTGTCGGGTGCCCTCGTGCCCGGCGGGCGCGCACCGACGTCCCCCACATCGTTCGGGGGAACCGTGGGGTCGGCACCCGCCGTGGCGACCGACGCCCCCGTCTACATCCCCAGCAACATCGTCCCCACCGGGGATGCGACGACCATCACGGTCGCCCAGACCTCCACGGAGGGTGCCGACCTCAACGAGGCGGCGGCGGCACTGAAGGCCACCCGCAAGCGCAAGACCGCCACCTGAATCAACGGAGCCACCGCACATGAGCAAGACCGCAACCCCCGCCGCCCCCACCCAGTTCCGTGGGGTTTCCGTCGACATCGGGACGATGAACATTGTCTCGGCTCGCCGTACCGAGAAGGGCGTCGAGACGCGCCGCGTCCGCGACGCCTTCCTGGACCTGGACCCGTCGGCGAAGCGGATGCTGAAGCTGTCCGGCGTCGACTTCTTCGAGCGCGGCGGCGAACTCCTCATCGTCGGCGACAAGGCCCTCGAGATCGCCAACGTGTTCGGCAAGGAGGCCCGCCGCCCCCTGTCGCAGGGGTTGCTCGCCGCCGGTGAGATCGACGCCCTCGAGGTCCTCGGCCTGTTGATCAAGCAGGTGCTCGGCGACCCCGCCGAGCCGAACGAGGCGTGCTACTACTCGGTGCCCGCCGCCCCCGTGGACGCGCCCGACCGCGACATCATCTACCACCAGGGGGTGCTCGGACGCATCGTGACGGAGTGCGGGTTCCGCGCCGTCCCGTCGAACGAGGCGATGGCGGTCGTGTTCAACGAGACGGCCAAGGACGGCTTCAGCGGCGTCGGCATCTCGTTCGGGTCCGGCATGTCGAACGTCGCCCTGGCGGTGAACACCATCGAGGGGATGTCGTTCTCCGTCGCCCGAGGCGGCGACTGGATCGACGCGGGTGCGGCGAAGGCGGTCGGGTCCACCCAGGCCCGCATGTGCGCCCTGAAGGAGGGCGGCATCGACCTCACCCGTCCCGTGGGCCGCGAGCAGGAGGCCCTGGCCGTCTACTACAAGAGCCTCATCGAGTACACGCTCGACAACATCACGGCGCAGTTCGCCCGCGTCCGGGGCCAGTTCGCCGTGCCCCGCCCCATCCCCATCGTCATCGCGGGTGGGACGAGCATGGCCGGCGGGTTCACCGAGTTCTTCCAGCAGGTCCTCGAGACCCGCCGCAAGAAGCTCCCGTTCGAGGTGTCCGAGGTCCGCCACGCGAAGGACCCCCTCGGGGCCATCGCGCAGGGTCTCCTCCTGCAGGCCATCCAGGAATACGAATGAGCCTGCACGGCACGATCATGGCGCACATCGTTCGGATGCAGCCGGGCGACGTGCTGTGGGTGCGCCTCGGCCCCGACACGGACGTCGAGGACGCCGAGAACATCCGCGACGCCGTCCTGTCCGCGATGCCGAGGGAGTGCTCCATCATCCTGACGGAGCACGACCTCGTCGACCGGATGGGGGCGGCATCCATCAACGACCTCGTCGAGCTCCGCAGGGTCATCGACCGAGCCATCGACTACAAGATGGCCAACACCACCATCACGCACGAGGCCTGACCCCATGTACTTCCGCATGACGGAACAGGTGAAGCGTCGGATGATCCAGACCCTGCGGGACTTCTGGTCCGTGCAGCCGCAGTACCCCGACCTGGTCGACCACATCCAGGGCAAGTACTCGTTCCGCGAGCGTCCCCAGTACGCCATCATCCTCAAGACGTCGTCGGCGAACCAGGTGGCCCTGTCCGCCGACAACTATGTGGGCACCGTCCAGTCCCACGTCATGCTCGCAAGGGTCGGGGACTCCCCCGGCCTGTCCATCGAGTGGGTGCGCGAGGACGAGCTCGCCATCCAGCGCAACGGGGGTTCGTTCCCGACCGCGCCTGGCATCTACTACATCGAGGTCGAGAGGACCGCGTCGCCCATCCCGCCGTACAACAAGGAGGACACCTTCCAGTTCTACGTCGACCCGCTCATCGACGTGAACGACGAGACCCTCGTCAAGGTGGACGACCTGACCTACCAGACGCAGAACCCCGTCCTCGCGGGGTCGATGCGGCTGTACGAGATGCCGGGGGCCATTCAGCTCCTCGAGGGCACCAACTACACCCTCGACCCGGACAACGGCACCGTGACGCTGACGGAGCCGTTGCCCCGCAACGGCTCGCTGTCCGCCGACTACCGGTACGTCGCCCCGACGACCGGCCCGCATCCCATCGTCCAGATGCAGGCGAATCACACGGCCATCCCCGGCACCGTGCTCGCGTTCGGTCGCCGCGTCCAGGCGGGGGACAAGATGGCGGTCGTGGTCACGGCACGGCGCGGCCCGACGGCCCTCGAGTACGGCGGTCGGTGGGACCTCAGTCTCGACTTCGATGTCGTCGCCCGCGACGTGTACGCGCAGCAGGAGATCGTCGATCTGACGGTCATGTACCTGTGGGGCATCGCCCGCAGCCGACTGTCGATGGAGGGCATCGAGATCTCCACCGTCAGCATGGGCGGCGAGTCGGAGGAGGCGTACGACGAGAACGCCGACGACTACTACTACAACGCCACCATCGGCGTGCAGTTGCAGGCGGACTGGTCCATCCACGTCCCCCTCGCCGCGACCGTACGCCGCGCCCTCCCGCAGACGGACGCTCAGATTCGGATGACCGCCGCGCTGTCCGACGAGGAACTGGCCGCCCTCGGCAACGCGGCGACGTCCATCCGCGTCCTCGCCGACCTCGGCCTACGCGCCGTCGAGGACCCGTTCTTCGTTGGCCTCGGCGGAACCTACGAGGGCATCTCCTAACGGACCCTGCATGGCGTTGGTCAGGGTCGTCAGGTCCTTCCCGGCGGCGATGTCATCGGACAACTGCTTTCCCTTCGACAGGTGACTCGGGTCGTTCAGGGCGGCCTCCCACTGCCGCTTCGACAATGGGAGGCTGAACTGCCGCTGGTCGGTGGGGGTGGACAACCACTTCAGGATCTGGTCGCGGAGCGACATCCAGAAGGTCGAACGGCCGGTGTACTCGACCATGCGGGCGGTGGCCCACAGCCGCACGGGTGGCATCCCGCTCGTGGCGAGGGCACGCCAGTAGTCGGCGGGGTGTCCGACCTGCAGCCCCGCCGCGCACAGGACGCGGTACTCGAAGTGGTTCTGTTCCCACTCCGCGTAGGTGATGCCGTCCGGCAGGGTGTAGACGCCGATGTCGGGGTCGGCGACCTCGACGATGCCGTCGTGTGGGGTCACGACGGCGACCGAGGTCGCCGTGGATGCGATGACCTGGCCGATTGGGCTGTGCAACACCGGGTTGAAGGCTACGATCACGGCATCCTCCTGTTGGATGGGTACACCGACGAAGGGTCAGTAGGACCCAGACGGTGCGGTGCAGATGCCCTCCTGGATGAGTGCGGCGGCATGGCGTCCGACCGCCCCCTGGAGGGTCCATGCCCTCCCCGTGTCGATGAGGTACTGCCACGCGAGGACGACCTCGTCCTCGTCCTCGGCATCGATCCATCCCTCGACGATGCCTACAGCCTTCATCGCGTCCATACTGTATCCTTCCATGCTTCACCTCGCTGATCGGGTACACCGTCGGGCCTCGGGTCGGACCTCGCGGTAGGGTCGTGTGCGGAGGATCTCACTTTGCCCATCTACTCTTACCAGTGCGCCGCGTGCGGCCTGCGGTTCGACCGCCTCCGCAAGATGTCGGAGAGCGATTCACCTCAAGACTGCGTCGAGTGCGGCACCCCCGCCCGCAAGATGGTCACGGCGGCGGCGTTCACGTTCAACCACCCCGCGAGTCAGACGCGGGGGATGGCCCCGCCGAGCACGGGGACGTCGGACGACTGGAACTACGACAAGGCCATCGGGCGCGACGCGGCGAGGCGGTGGGAGCACATCGGCCAGCGCATCGACCGCAAGCGCCAGGTCATCGCGGACAATCCCGGTTCGACCGGGTACGACCTGTCCCGCAACCCCGACGGGTCGTACCGCGTGATGCAGCCCGCGGAGCGCGCTCAGTCCGAGGCGGGCAGGGCGCTGGGGGCCGAGGTACAGAAAGCCATCCAGGCGGAGAAGAAGGGCGACGGTTGATGCCTCGGGCTCGTTCAGGCCCAAAAAAAGGTCATCCCGTCACGGGAACACCCCGTCTTGATGGAGTAGGTGATCTGTCCAGGCGTCAACCCCATGTTCTTAGCCGCCTTCAGGATGGAATCGAAGGTTCGACCGTCCGACCGAAGGACCCGTTTGCTGATCGCCGCGATGCGGTTCTTGTGATGTTCGGGTGCGTGAACCTTGCCTTTCTTTGCCCTCGACATGTTCGCCCGAACTGCGGGGTTGTGCCTGTGTCCCGCGCGTGAGAGTGTCCACACGGGCTCCCGTTCCGTGTGTCCTTCGGCGACTTTCTTGTCCCAAGCGATGAGGGCGACCTCGTACTCCTCCTGCGGGATGACCCTGAAGGTGAAACCCCCACACGTGCCGCCTCGGCGCAGAGCCTTGGTCACGGCATCGTCGTTTGCCGCCCCCATCAGCACTGCCGCCCGTCGCGCCGACGAAAATGGACGACCGTCATCGCGTAGGACGGGGTGTGCTTGGGCCATTCGTATCCTCAGCTTGTGTGTGTGTTCATGGGGTACGCCCGTTTTCGCACGGGACATGGCGGCGCGGGTTTCTTCGGAAGCCTGACGGCCCGTTCCCAAGGCGCGCAGTCGTTGTTTCGTCGATTCAGAATGTGGGCGGGAAACACGCCCGTACTTCAGATTCGCCAGTTGGGTGGCAGTCACCTTTCGGCTTTTAGCCGAAAGGGACATCAGCGCACGGGTGCTCGCCCGAGGTTCCAGTGTACCGTCCCCACCTTTGGTCAGGTTGTACCCGTGGTTCGGGTTGAGGCTGTTGTATTGGGCGATGTAGTGCTTTTCCCTGCCGACGGCCCATTCGCGCCCCTCCCCCGTTTCGAGGACCACCCACAGCATGTCCGCCCCGTACTTCCGAAGGGCGTTGTAGAAATGCCGTTTTTCTCGGCGCATGGCCCATTCGTGCTGCTTCCTACGCATTTCGAGGGGGTGCTTGGTGAGGCCGATGTAGACCTTCCCGTTGGGGGCAGTCGCCTTGTAGATGGTGTAGGTGTCCATGCCCCCCGGCTTCTATAGGCACGGTATGGCGTTAGGCGGTCTATACCTCGACGGAGTGGTAGGACCCTTCCACCGCATCCCCTGTCCCCGCTTGAGGCGGGCCTTACTACAAGGCCCGCCTCAAGCGGGACTCCCTCCGAACAATGAGGTTCGCCATGTCATTTCCAGGAAGCATCTATGCCCCGCCGGGCGTCTACACGCGCACCCTGTTCGAGAGCCCCGTCCAGGGAGTCCTGGCCGGACTCCGCATCCCAGTCCTCATCGGCACCGGTTCTGAGATCCTCGTTCAGAACGACCTCGAGGTTGTTCGCGGTTCCTCCTCGACGGTCGACCAGCGCATCGTCCAGGAGGACCTGGCGAACCGCGCGGTCGTGTCGGTCAGTCAGTCGGGTGCGGTCACCCTCGGTGCGTTCGACGGCGAACGTCGCCGCGTCCAGGTCCGTCACTACCCCATCGTCAACGGCAACGGCACGGGTACCACGGCCACGAAGGCGTCGAGCGTGTCGGTCACGGTGAATGGGGAACCTGTGGTCGTCACCTACCTCGACGGGGCCAACGGCATCGTCGAGCTCGCGTACGGCCCCGACGCCGGCGACAACGTCCGCATCACCTACTTCTTCAAGCGCACGGACACCCTCGTCACCGACGACCTGTCCTCCCAGGTGACCTCCGAGTCCGCGACCGTCTACGGTCTCGGCAGCGAGACCTTCGAGATCTCGACGGGCGACAACGACACGCTGGTCCTCACGGTGGACGGGGCCTCCCTGACGGTCACCCTTCCCGACTCCGGGGCGACGCCGTGGACGGCGGGTCAGGTCGCCGCGTTCGTGAACGCGCAGGCCAGCACCACCAGCCTCGTCGCTTCGACCTACGTCAACAACTACGGCGGCACGAGCGTGAGGCTCGTCGCCGACCAGGGCATCGTCGTCGGCAACGGCAACGCGAACGCGACCCTCGGGTTCGTCGCGGGCACCGACACGGCGCGCACCCGCACCTTCTACACCTTCAACGGCCCCATCGTTGACGGGTCCAACGGCGGCGTCACGACGACCGACCCGGCGGACGTGACCGTGAAGGTCGACGGCGTGCAGGTCATCCCCGTGTCCGTGGACGGCTCGAGCCGCGCGGTCACCCTCGGGTTCGCCCCCGCGTCCGGGTCCACGGTCACGGTGCAGTACTACTTCAACACCTGGCAGGACACGTTCGACTACCTCGCCCATGTCGACGTCCTCGAGATCACGCAGTGCGGCATCGCCCCCGGTCGGTACGACTACACCGACGGGGTCGACTTCACCCTGCAGGACGACAAGATCGTGTGGGGCACGGCGGCCCTCATCGACTCCGGCACGCACACCACCGGGTCGGAGTACTTCAACTCCTCCCAGGTGACGGCGACGCTGGTCGACACCCGCACCTACCTCGAGGAGTGCTCCGCCTCCGTCGACACGACGGTGAACCCGGCGGTCGAGTCCCGCACGAAGTTCGTGCTACCACTCACCCCGACGACGGGCAACGGTCGCGGTAGCCCGCTCGGCTCCTCCCTGTTCCAGACGGTCAGCAACGGGCGCATCGACCTCCCGACGGACCGCCCCGACCTCGTGTTCGCTTACTGGGGCTACGGCCCGCAGGACGCGCTCGACCGCGGTCGCGTCACCGTCCTCAAGGTGGACAGCGCGACGAACACCGTCACGCTGAAGGACCCCGTCCCCGCCGGCGCGACGGTCTACGCGACCTTCTACTACAACACCATCCAGGACCAGGTCTACTCGCTCGTCGTCACGACGGCGGGGCAGTCGGGCACGGGTGCGTACACCGTCCAGAACGAGAACGGCTCGTACCTGCTGACCCCGACCTTCGGCCTGAAGTCCTCGGGCCTCGCCACGGTCACGGTCAACTTCCCCGCCGGGTCGGAGCGCAAGCCCGACGCGCGGTTCGAGGCCCCGTTCGACACGACCTACTACGAGGCCCCGGTCGAGGAGGACGTGTCGGTCACCTTCGCGGCGACCGACTCCACCCCCGCCGTCTACACGTTCCCGTTCGCGGGCGACTACGTGACGGTCAACGCCGCGTCCGACAAGCTCCGCCTCCTGGTGGACGGTGCGGCCCTCGCCAACGGTGCGGCGGGCATCGACTTGACGACCCCGTGCCCCGACGCCGCCGCCCCGAACCTCGGGTTCACGGCGGCGATGGTCGGGTCCGAGGTCGTGTACCTCGCCTCGTCGGGCGGGACGACCTACGACATCGACACCACGAACGACACCCTGAACTTCACGGTGGACGGCGTGGTGCTCGCGGCCACGGCGGCGTCGGGCGCGGGTTCGACCCTCGACGACTACGTCAACGCCATCAACTCGTCGGCGACGGGCACCGCCGCCAAGCTCGTCGCGGCGGGTCGGTTCCTCGGTGCGTTCGTCGTCACGGTCGGCGAGTACGACCGCCTGTCGTTCCACTACACGGGCGACGTCGCGGGTGCCTCTGGCACGCTCACCGCTACCCTGACCCCCGGCACCTACGCCAACGCCGCCGCCCTGGCCGCCGAGATCGACAGCCAGGTGGCGGGTCAGATCGGCACCCTCGGCGGTGCGTTCGCGGGCCTCACGGTCGCCGTGACTGCCGACTCGAGCGGTCGCATGGTGTTCGCGCTCACAAAGGCCGTCGGCGACAACGCCGGCTACCTCGAGTTCGTCACCGGTGCCACCGCCGCCCGCGACTTCGCGGTCGTGGCGGGCATCGACACGGGTGCCGTGGGTGCGTCCCAGACGAAGGTCCTCGACGCCCCCATCGCCCGTCGGTACTCCATCGCGGGCGACAACACCGGTGCGCTGTCCCACGACCGCATCATCCTACGCAACCGCATCGTACCCGGCTTCGGCACGCTGCACCCGCTGTCCCTCGGCACGGGCCTCGGCATCACGTTCCTGGGCGGCAACGGGTCGGCGAACGTCGGCCTCACCCCGAACACCACCGTCCCCGCCGCGCAGCGCGCGTCCGTCCTGCCCGCGTCCATCGCCGGGTACGTCGGATGGTCGGGCGGGCAGTACTCCGCCGGTGCGGTGGCGAACGCGAACGGCCAGCCGGTCGTCACCTTCTACGCGGCGGGCGGCACCAACGACCAGAACAACGTGTTCAAGTTCACGGTGGACGGCGTGCCCGTCACCGTGGTCTTCACGGACGACACGGGCACGGCCATCCCGTCGGGCGGATCGGCCGACGTCCCGGTCGGCCCCGGTTCGGGCGCGAACTCCGTCATCGGGCAGATCCGCGCGGCCATGACCGCCGCCGGCCTCGGCTCCGTGTCGAGCCGCTGCATCCAGGAGGGTGCGGCGTTCCGCATCGTCAGCCTCCTCGACACGGCGTCCTCGTCGGTGTCCATCGGCGACGGCAGCGCGAACGACGTCCTCGGGTTCTCGGCCGGTGACGTCGCGTCGCGCGTCCTACCGTCGGCGCAGAACCTCGCGTCCTCCCTCATGGGCCACGTGGCGTCCACCGTCGCCACCTCCATCCTGTCCTGGGACAGCCCGACGGCAACCTACTTCGCGGCTGAGGCTCTGGCCTTCGTCACGACGGACGCCGGCGGCGCAAAGTACCTGACCGTGCAGTCGCAGGCGAACGCGGGCCTCGGCACCGCGTCGTCCGTCTCCCTCCGCACCGCCACGTCCAACGACGCCCTGCGCCAGGGCACGGGCCTCGGTGCCGTGTCGGGCGACGGTGCCGTGGGCGAGGCGGGCGTGTCCGGGTTCTACGTCACCTCGACCGACCCGAACGGCTCCGGCTCCGCGAACACCTCGGTGTTCAACGGCGGCACGGGCCAGGACGGCGTGGTCGGGCAGACCTACCGCGACCTTGTCACGGGCCTCACGTTCACCGTGCTCCCCCGCACGGGCGGCAGCCTGTACCCGGCCACCGAGTACTTCACTCTCAAGGTGCGGAAGGCCGCCATCACCGACTCCAACCTCCCGACCAATGCCATCCCCGGCGTCGAGCTGCTGGTGACCAACACCATCAACGTCGCGGTCGGCGACTCGGCGACGGTGGACACGATGGCCCGCTCGGGCGAGGAACCCGCGGTCGGCGACCTGTACTACGTCTCGTACCAGTACCGGAAGCAGGACTACCAGACGCAGCTGTTCACGAAGTTCTCGGCCATCGAGGCGACCTACGGCGCTCTCTCGACCGACAACCCCGTGACCCTCGCGTCGTACCTCGCCATCCTCAACGGCGCGGTCCTGGTCGGCATCAAACAGGTCCAGAAGGACCAGGACAACGGCACGAAGGCGTCCACCGCCGCGTACCGCAACGCCATCGACGACCTCGAGGGTGCGCTGCCCGGCGGCACGCTGCCGGACATCATGATCCCGCTCAAGGGCGACAGTCTCGACCTGTTCCAGTACCTGTCCCGCCACTGCGACATCCAGTCGGACATCCGCCACCGCGCCGAGCGCACCGCCCTGTGCGGGTTCGGGTCGGGCACCAGCCTCACCACGGCGGGCAACTGGGCGTCGGCCATCGGCCGCACCCGGTTCCGCCTCGTGTACCCCGACGTGATGATCGTCCCCATCCCGCAGCCCGGCGGTGCCGCCGACGAGCAGACGGTGGTGGACGGGACGTACATGGCGGCGATGCTCGCCGGTTCGGTCGTGTCGCCGAACACGGACGTCGCCACCCCGTGGACCGGGAAGCGCCTCGTCGGTGCCACCCGCCTCGCGCGCACCCTGGACGCCGTCGAGCAGAACCAGGTCGCCGTCAAGGGCGTCACCGTCCTCGAGGACCGCAACCCCGTCCTCCGCGTCCGCCAGGGCCTCACGACGGACATGTCCACCATCCTGACCAAGCTCCCGACCATCATCCAGATCGTCGACGAGACCCAGCGTCAGTCCCGCACCACCCTCGAGCGGTTCATCGGGTCGAAGTTCCTCCCCGGCATCCTCTCGCAGATCGAGGGGCAGCTCACCGCCACCCTCCGTGGACTCGTCGACGCCCAGATCCTCGCCGCCTACACCGGCGTCTCCGCCAACGTGTCGTCCGACGACCCCACGACCGCAGAGGTGGAGGCGTACATTCAGCCCGTGTTCCCGTTACTCTACATTGTGGTCACGTTCAACCTCCGCAGCAGTTTGGCGGCACGGTAAAACGCAGGTTCTACCGACACTTTCCTAAACACAAGGTGTCGGTAGAACCCCGTCGGGGCAACGAACATCGGTTCGCTTGACATCGACCACATTCGGGACTAAACTACCGGGAACATGGTAGGAGTTCCGAATGGGTCGACCCGCATCGAAGGCAACGGACGCGGACCTGGTGACGGCGTGGGAGTCGGGCGAGCCGTTCAAGGCGGCAGCGTCGCGGTTGGGGATGTCCCCGAACACGCTGCGTGACCGGTGGAAGGGGATGTACGGCGAAGATGCGTTTGCGGAACGCGGTCGGCGGCTACAGGCTGCCGCCGCATCTGCGGTGGCGCGGTCGCTGGCCCCGAACCGGACGTACCGCGACGTGGACGTGCCGTGTTCCGCGTGTGGGGTCGTCGTACCGGTGAAGGCGAACCGTGTGGCCCACATGGACCGTGCGGCGTTCGTGTGCGACGGGTGTCGCGGCGACCGTGACTGTCCCGTGTGCAGCCTGCGTGTCGATGGGGAACGCGGGATGTCGACGCACCTACGACATCGCCGTGAGGCGGGGGACGTGGCGCACATCGCGTACGAGCGCGAGCAGGAGGACTCCGCGTTTGAGGGCCAGGTGGAGGGGTTGGACTACGTCGTGTGCCGTGAGTGCGGCCTGCGGTCGTCGAACCTGTCTGGGCACGTCAGGGTGCATGGTCTGACGGTGGATGAGTACCGTGCCCGTCACGGTGCCGACCTGGTTCTGCGTTCGTCGGCGGAGCGGGAGTCCATTCGGGTGGCTGCGCGTCGGGCTCACGCGGACGGCCGGCACGCGGGGACGAAGGTGGTGTTGTGCCCGGAGTGCGACGCCGCGTGGGACGCCCCGAAGTCGTTGGCCGTCACGGTCCACGACCTGCGGTGTGCGGTGTGCCGTGCATTGGGGGACATCGCGGAGGATGCCGCCCGGTGGGAGGGGATGTCGGAGCCGTCGGACTACGTGACGTGTAGGGCGTGCGGGGTCTACCGTGCGGAGAACCTGACGTCGCACATCCAGAACGCGCACCCCCACTTGGTCGGCGGGTACACGTCGCGGTTCCCTGGGGCATTGGTCAACGCACAACAATCTGGTTCCCGAGTCGGTGGCTCAGGACAGACCATCCACATCACCCGCGACGACCTGGTTCCGTTCATGGACACCCAGGGGAGGGTGGAGGTCGCGAAGGCGGCGCACGGGATGTCGTGTTCGTGGTTGACCGTCCTGCGTGCGTGCCGCCGCCTGAACCTCCCGACACGCAACCGACTGGCGTTCCAGAAGCGGGTGCTCGACGCGGTGTCGGAGGTGCTCGGGGGTGCAGGCTACGCGTGGGAGTGGTCGCACGACGAGGTTCGGAACCCGCGCACGGGGTACCGGCTCTACTACGACGGGATGTTCCCGTCGCACGGCCTCATCGTGGAGGCACACGGGGAGCAGCACTACCGGTACACGCCGGGGTGGCACCGCACGGAGTCGGAGTTCGACGAGCGGGTGGCGTTGGACGCGCACAAGGTCGATGCGGCGGAGCGGTTGGGGTACCGGGTGTTGGTCATCCGGTACGACGAACCCTTCACGGACGCGTCGTACCTGGCGGGTCGGCTGTACGGGCTACGGCAGGGCAGAACACGGTAGCGGTTCTATCCTCGTCGTGTGGTCGTACGTCCCCGCCTACGGAGTCGACCGCATGTCCCGTCGCCTGACCGCCGCCGACCGTTCGGCCCTCATCCGACTCGCGTCGACGATGCCCGTCGGTTCGGACGAGCGGAAGGCAGTCTTGACGGGGTTGCGGCGCACCGCCGCCCTCGGCAATAGGGTCACCCTGGATGGAATCGTCAAGGGGTACATCGAAGGGCCGACTCGACAGCTCGAGATGTTCGGCCCTCTTGTTCCGGTCGCAACTTGGGCGAAGGCCATGTTGCAAGGGCTGGACCCCGAAACCACCTACAACGATTTCTCCGTCGCCACGGTCGCCCGCTGGTTGAAGGCTATGGGTGTGACGGAAGTTCACCCTGCACGAGAGTACAGCGTGGCGCTTTACTTCCCGCTTCTTCCGGAAGCGGACTTGGTGAAGTTGTTCCGAGGGCGTCCCGCCAAGGCCGATGAGGTTTCGACGAAACTCGGCAGGCCTGATGGTCCGGTGCTCGATGCGAACTGGGTCGGCAAGGACTCCTTCAAGACGGAGGAAGCCCTGGCTGCGGGGCATCAGGTGTGGGTCCGCATGTGGTGGGACTGATCCAACGGCACCATCCGTTGGATGCCCCCGTCGTCCCCGGCTGACGTGGTAGTGGTTCTATCCGTCGCGGTTGACCGTACGGCCCCGCCTGACGCGGTCGTTCAGATCGTGAAGTCCACGGTCACGATTCCGCCGTCCCCGCGACCGTCGGACACACGGGGTGCCGGCGGCGGGCGACGGAAGGCGTCGTCGACTTCGACGCAGGGTTGCCGGTCCCACGACTCGCGGTCGCGTCGGGCCTGCTCGGCCTCCTGTTCCCGCAGTTTCTCGATCAGCCATGGTTCGATCATCCGACACCTCCGACACGGCGGTCGATGACCCACACTTTCTCGTAGCCGTTGGGCCACTTGCGGTGGATGCGGGCGACGACGTGGACAACGTCGGCGGGGCACCGGTGCGCGATGCGGAACGCGGCCTTCGCGGTCCTGGCGTGCGCGTGGCTGCTCCGCGCCAGGTGATGCACGGACTCGTCGACCATGCGGTGCCACCGTCGCAGGGACGGCACCCACCACCACCCATTCGCGTAGTCGCTTGGGGCGGCAGTGACGTACCAGTTGATGTGTCGCTTCGGTCGGCCCATCAGGCCACCTCCGTGGTCACGGGGGCGGGGTCGAGGTCGGGGTAGGCTGCGAACACGGCCGCCCGCCGCTCGAGGAGTTCGTCGCACCACTGGTCGCCGCCCCCGCAGCACCACCAGCAGTTGTCGTCCGCCGCGCGGGCGGCCTCGTAGAGGGCATCGAAGCCCGCGTTGACCGCCTCGAGTTCCGTCACAGCTTCCGACCGAGTCATCCGAGCTCCTTGTTTTACCCTGGGTACACCGGTCGTCGCGGACCCGGACTGACATCGGTGTTCATCCTATCGTCCACGGACGGCGATACGCCCATCCTCGAGGTCTCACATGTCCTACGGCATCTACGTCAAGGTCGTCAGCACGGGCACGCACGGTTCCGCCCTCCTGCTGAACGACATCTACCCGACCACGGATGGGCACACGGCGTACCGCCGCGCGGGTCCGGTGTACGTCCCCGTCAACGGTGAGATCATCCTCACCTACACGGGCGAGGTCGCCGCATCGCACGAGTCGGGCAGCATCCGTGGGTTCGTCGACCAGGGGTACATCACGACCCTGGTGTTCGGCGGCACCGAGGTCGTCCCGTTCGTCCCGACGGGTTCCGTGCAGATGTACGCGGCCGCCACCGCGCCGCTCGGGTACCTCCTGTGCAACGGCGGTGCGGTCAGCCGTGCCACCTACGCGGCCCTGTTCGCGGTCATCGGCACGACCTACGGCGTGGGCGACGGTGCGACGACCTTCAACGTCCCCGACCTGCGTGGACGTGCGCCCATCGGTGCGGGTGCGGGTGCGGGCCTCACCCCGCACGCCCTGGCGGCGACGGGCGGTGCCGAGACGGTCACGCTCGACACCACGATGATGCCGAGTCACACGCACACGAGCAACGCCCCCGGCGGCCAGGGCAACCTCGGCCTCGTCCTCGCGGACGGCACCAACACGGCGACGGCTACCGACGCCAGCCTCGGTGAAATCAAGGTGTGGGACCTCCCGCACGCGCTCACGATCAACGACACGGGCGGCGGTCTTCCGCACGCGAACATGCAGCCGTGGCTCGCCTTGAACTTCATCATCAAGACCTGAGGGTCGGTATACACCCTATCCGTAGGGCCATCACGGCGTCGGACGGTGCATTCCGCGCCGCCGATGTCTGTTCCCCACAAGGAGTATCCCATGCGCTTCGTCGCACTCGCCGCCCTCTTGGCGGCCTGCAGTCCGTCCGTCGATCCGAAGGTTGAGGAGGCCGTCGTCGGCCTCGAGAAGTTCGCCGCCGAGGCGAAGGCGGGCGACTGCGCCGCCCTCAAGACGGCGTCCGACGCCGCCCACGCCGCCGAGGGCCTCAAGGGTCTCGAGGCAGGCTCCCTCAAGGCCCGCGTGGCGGCGGCCGACGAGAAGGTGAAGCCGCTGTTCGATGCGTGCGCCGCCGAGGAGGCCAAGAA
>RFZO01000301.1 GCA_009920715.1 Actinomycetota bacterium
CGCCGCCGGTTTGGCCCTGTGGGGTGGCTGGTGGAGCAACGAGATCGCGGCGCGGGGGCTGGTGGACGCGGTGCGCTCCAACGTGAAGGCGTGGCTGCTCGCTGACAAACTCTAAGCGCCGTACCACGCCCGCTTGATCAGCGCCCACCGATCCCGCCAGCGTAGCCGGGGCGGCTCGGGCGCAGGCAGGACGGGCGGGGGCGATAGGCTGGCGATGCTCTCGATATTGAGCAGCGTCAAGCACAACTCGGCCAGCCCCCGCGCCGTGCGTTTCCCCTCCGGCGTTATCGCCCGCGCCTCATCCTCGGTCGCATCGGCGGCGATCCGGCGCAGGCTATCCCGGCTCCTGCCAATCTGTGAAACCAGCGCCCACAACACCTCCGGAGAGGGGCGCGACGGGGGCGGCGTGGGCGTGGTCGAGACGCGCTGCTGATCAGGGTTCGGCATGGCCCTATTGTAGCGCCCCTGACGCAAAAAGCCCGCACGGGGCGGGCTGGAGGTGGGGAGCGCCCCAAGCGGGGCGATGTCGTTAGAGGCGGACAGTGCCGAAGAACTTGCCGTCCTGCGTCTTATAGAACCCGGCGTCGGTCAGGGCGGAGACGTACCCGGCGAAGGAGCGGCCCGACCCGGCGTTCGGCAGGTAGACATCCCGCCACTCGTTGCCGTCGCTGTCCATCGAGGAGCAGCCCTCGGCGTTGGCACGGAGGTCAGCGAGAACCTTCTGGGCGCCCGCGCTGAGGCCAGTGGAGGCGGGGATAGGCGCAGGGGCCACCAGCGTCCCCTTCTCGATGGAGCGGCGCACGAGGCGGGCGAGGGCGGGGTTGAGCTTGCCGGTGTTGTAGAGGTCGAGGAGGGCGGCGGCGTTGCTGGTCATCTTCTCTCCTGGTTCGAGGCGGTTGGTTGTATCTCCGCCTCACACCCTATCTATAGCCGCATACCGGTATGGAGTCAAGCGCCGCCACGAAGTTTTTTGCGGTGGGCGTGGAACCCACAGAGGCCCGACCCGAACGCGATCCGGCGGCACCCCTCGGCCCCGCACAGCCGCGCCTCTGACCGGGCAGGGAGGAGGTAGCCGGATTTGAGGAGCTGGTGGAAGTGCTGCGCGCACCCGCCCCGCTTCAGCACAGACGCTTCACACCCCCGGATCTGACACCGGCCAGGATCGGGCGTGGGGATCAGGTCGAGGTCAGGGCGGGCGATGGGCAGTTCACCGGCGCGCCCGTCGCGCAGCATCCGGCGATAGTGGTTCTCGCAGCAGTTCCGGGTACGGGTCGGCGCGTCGCACCCCTCGACAACGCACACACCCTCGACGGGGGCGCGCAGGATCATCGCCCCGGCGTCGCCGTTGAGGTTGTGGCGGCGCGGCGCGGGCAGTTCATCTGCGCGGTTCTCTCGACGCAGCCGCCGGTAATGCGGCTCGCAGGCGTGGCGCTGATAGACCCTGCGCCCACACCCGACGACGACACACACCCCCTCGACGGGCGCGCCGATGACGAGGTGGTGGGGAGGGCGCCCGCGACCGCGCTTGACCTCGACGGGATAGTCATTGCAGAGCGCCGGCTGAGTGACCAGCAGCGCGGGTTGGCCTGCAAAATTGCGGCTGTCGTTCTGCTTATCGATGTTGCTCGTCCAGAAGGTCGTCGAACACCCACTCAGGACCAGCCAATACACCGCTGAAATCACAACATTACGCATACGTTAAACGCCTACGGTTTGACGCCTTCCGACTCGACCACATCGTTCCAGCCCTTGGCGAGCGTGTATGTGGCG
>RFZO01000302.1 GCA_009920715.1 Actinomycetota bacterium
CAGACGGTCACCGCAACCACGACCACGACGACGACGCCTCAGGCAACCACAACCACAACAACGGTGCCTCAGACGGCCACCGCAACCACCACCACGACTCCCGTGGCCGCGGCTCCGAGCGCGGTCGTGACAGCACCGGCGTCAGTGCCGGTCTCAACCAATCTCGCCACACCGAAACTGTTGCAGAGTGAAGAAGCTGTGCGTCTCGAGCAGGAGCCCAACAAGGCCGCCGCAATCATCAATGGTCAGGTTGTCGCCGTGAAGGTTGTCGAAGCTCCGTTGACCGGCACTGTCGATCAGTTGCGACAGGCGGCGGATTCCATTGTCAGCACGCTCAATGATCTCACGCCCTCTGGTTCTGCAAACCCGGTGAAGGTAGTGAGGACATCCGACGGAGCGGAACTCGCCGGGTTGTTGACCAACCCCGATGACCCGTCGGAAGAACTGAACGTTCCCGTGGAGGCTGTGAAACTGATCAAGGTGGGGGAGAACTCGGCGGTGCTTCTCGCCGCAATGAACCAGACAAATCTCCCCGCAGAGCTCGGACCCTCAGGTGAGATCGAGGTGACACGCGGGGGGATTCTCTCGGCCCGTGCCTACGGTCTGGGCGCCAGCGAGACAGGTGAGATCATCCTCATGTCCACTCCACGTCTTCTGCAGTCGTTCACGGTTTCCGCCGGAGGTTCGTTCGCCGGACAGGTGGCGCTACCGAAGGACATCTCGTTCGGGTCCCACACTGTCGTGATGGCGACAAAGAACGCAAAGGTCAGTCTCGGCATCAAGTTGGTGCGCACCCGCCTGCAGTTCCGCACGAAGCGGGTCTTCAGCACGACACTCTTCAAGAACCGCGCGGGCGTAAAGCGGGACGGCGGCAAGGTCACCATCAAGGGATCCGGTCGCTGCAGGGCCACCCCCACCAAGGTCACAATGTCGTCGAAGGTCGGTGCGTGCTACATCACCGTGACGCAAGCCGCGAGCAGAACACACAGGTCATTGATGGTGCGGTTCACGGTGTCGGTGGTGAAAAAGTTGCGCAAGAGGTCCTGACTGATCGGGTGATGTGGCCGTGTGGTTCACACGGCGTTGCCACGGGGCCCATGCGGAGCGACGCCGGGATCCTCACCATCCTTGAGGGGCATCTAGGAGATCCGCCCACAGCACGCAGTCGATTGGGATTTGGTCCGCCGTGGCATCGGCAGCAGCTGTGGTGGTGGGACCGACGACCACGACGACTGCGGCACCAACCACGACAGCTGCTCCTGCCACAACTGCCGCACCGACCACGACGGCTGCGTCCGCGACCACTGTCGCCCCCACCCTTTCCGCGAGCAACCAGTCGGGTGGCATCACGAATGTCGCACTGGGAACCAAGGCACTCCCGTCCACCGGACGTTCGTCGAGCGCCGCTTACGTGGGTGTGCTGATGTTGTCGGTTGGTCTGGTGCTGGTCCGGACCAGACGGCGCACGCGAAATCTCCCGTAGGCGATCACTTGACCGTTGCTGACCGACGTCAGCGGAGGAAGAGCGCGATGGCGCCGACCGTGGTGGACTGACTGGCGATCAACGCACCAATCAACCTCCACGTCTGGGACCTGAACCCCTGCTCGATCCTCTCGATGAGCTCGGTGCGGAGCTTCTCGATCTCGACCCGAACCTCGGTGCGGAGTTTCTCCAGTTCGAGGTGCACCTCTGACCTGAGTTTCTCGATCTCCAGCTGGATGCCGGAGCGTGCGAGCACGAGGTCATC
>RFZO01000303.1 GCA_009920715.1 Actinomycetota bacterium
CCGGCGTGGGCAAGACCGCGATCGTCGAGGGTCTCGCCCGTCGCATCGCCGACGGCGACGTCCCCGAGGGCCTGAAGGACAAGCGACTCATCTCGCTCGACATCGCGAGCATGCTCGCCGGTGCGAAGTTCCGTGGTGAGTTCGAGGAGCGGCTGAAGGCCGTGCTGAAGGAGATCACCGACTCCGACGGCGAGGTCATCACGTTCGTCGACGAGATGCACACGCTCGTGGGCGCGGGCGCCGGCGGCGAGGGAGCGCTCGATGCGGGCAACATGATAAAGCCCATGCTCGCCCGCGGCGAGCTGCGCATGGTCGGTGCGACCACGCTGGACGAGTTCCGCAAGTACGTGGAGAAAGACCCCGCGCTGGAGCGCCGCTTCCAGCAGGTGTACGTGGGCGAGCCCTCGGTGCCCGACACCATCGCCATCCTGCGCGGCCTGAAGGAGCGCTACGAGGTGCACCACGGTGTGCGCATCCAGGACTCCGCGCTCGTCAGCGCCGCCGTGCTCTCCAACCGTTACCTCACCAACCGGTTCCTGCCGGACAAGGCGATCGACCTGGTCGACGAGGCGGCCAGCAAGCTGCGCATCGAGATCGACTCGCTCCCCACGGAGATCGACGTCGTGCAGCGTCGCGCCCTGCAGCTGGAGATCGAGAAGGTCGCGCTGGAGAAGGAGACCGACAGTGCGTCCATCGAGCGTCTCGGTGCCCTCGTCGAGGAGCTCACTGCGCTGCAGGCCCAGATCGAGGAGATGAAGCGGCACTGGGAGGCAGAGCGCGAGGCGATCAGCGCCATCCGCACCCTGAAGGAGGAGCTGGAGTCCCTGCGCACCAACGTGGAGCGCGAGAGCGACCTGGAGAAGGCCGCCGAGATCAAGTACGGCCGCATCCCGGAACTGGAGCGCCGCATTACTGACGCCACCGAGCACCTCGACAAGCTGCAGACCGGCAACCGGATGCTGAAGGAGGAGGTGGACGCCGAGGACATCGCCGAGGTCGTCAGCAAGTGGACGGGCGTGCCCGTCAGCCGCCTGATGGAGGGCGAGATGCACAAGCTGGTGCGCCTCGAGGACCTCCTGCACCGGCGTGTGATCGGCCAGGACGAGGCAGTGGGCGCGGTGGCGAACGCCATCCGCCGCAGCCGGGCGGGGCTGAGCGACCCGAACCGACCGATCGGGTCGTTCATGTTCCTCGGGCCCACGGGCGGCGCGCGATGGTTCGCATCGACATGGCCGAGTACATGGAGAAGTACTCCGTGTCCCGTCTCATCGGTGCGCCCCCCGGCTACGTCGGCTACGACGAGGGCGGCCAGCTGACCGAGGCGGTGCGCCGCCGGCCGTACAGCGTGGTGCTGCTGGACGAGGTGGAGAAGGCGCACCCCGATGTGTTCAACGTGCTGCTGCAGGTGCTGGACGACGGGCGCCTGACCGACGGCCAGGGCCGCACCGTGGATTTCACGAACGTGGTCCTCATCATGACGAGCAACCTGCCCGGCGAACCCATCGAGTACTTCCGGCCCGAGTTCGTGAACCGCATCGACGAGATCGTGCGGTTCCGGTCGCTCACCCAGGACGACATCGGGCTCATCGTGGACATCCAGCTGGAGCATCTCGTGCAGCGCATGGCCGACAGGCGCATCACTCTGCAGGTCACGCCGGCCGCGCGCGTGCTCCTGGCCGAGAAGGGGTACGACCCTGCGTTCGGTGCGCGCCCGCTCAAGCGCCTGATCCAGCGCGAGAT
>RFZO01000304.1 GCA_009920715.1 Actinomycetota bacterium
CGGGCGACACGGTCGGCGGCGCAGCCCCCGGTTCGGTCACAGCCGCGGGAGACGCGCAGGTCACCACGAATTCCACGAAGGTCTCCGACACCTCCACCACCTACAGCGTGGGCACCGCCGGAAGCGTCATCATCGACACCGCATCGGGCACGGTCGTCGTGACCGACGTCGTCCCCGCAACCGGGTGGACGGCAGAACCGGCCCGCACCGACCCGAGCGGTCTCGTGAAGGTCCACTTCACGAAGGGGACCACGCGCATCGAGTTCTCCGCGATGCTGCAGAACGGTGCCGTGAAAGTGAACACCATCTCCGAGTCGACACCCCCGGCACTGTCCGGTGGCACCGGCGCAAAGCCCACCGTTCCTTCCGGCATCGGTGGCGACGACGATGACGACGACGACGGCCACCACAAGGACGGCGACCACAAGGACGGCCACGACGACAGCCACGAGGACGAGGACGACGACTGATCGTCGACCCACAACGCTTCATCAACCAGAAAGACAACAATGAACCCACAGGCATTTGACTCACTCGGCGGAATCCCGTCGCACCCGTTGCTCGTCCACCTCCCCGTGGTCCTCGTGCCGGTCGCGATGCTCCTCATGATCCTCTCCCTCTGGCCGAAGGTGCGCACCTCCGCGCTGTGGGGCTCGGCAGTCGCCACCGTCGGCGGATTCATCGGTGCGGTGCTGGCTGCCGGCTCCGGTGAGTCGCTGGAGCACGCCGTCAAGCGCTCGGACCTCCTGCGCAAGCACACCCAGCTGGGTGACCAGGTGCAGGGCTACGCGGGCGTGTTCGCCGTCCTTGCGATCGTCGCTCTCGTCATCCACCTCTCCCGCACGGACGCACTTCCCTTCGCGAAGGTCCTCTCGCCGGTCAGCAAGCGCATCGCTCCGCTCGCGAAGAAGCTCTCGGCCGGTGCCGTTGCTGCCGTCATCGCGTTCGTGTCCGTCGTCGGCATCGTGGCCACGTGGCAGACCTACAACGCCGGACACTCAGGCGCCAAGGCCGTGTGGCACGACACGAAGATCACGAACTCCGGCGGCGGGGACGACTGACTCAACCCTTGCGGACGAGATCCTCGAGCGTCGCCAGGCGCTCGAGGATTTTTTCGTATCTGCCCGCGTTCGCATCCGACTGACGCAGCGTGACGGCCACGTGACCGTTCGGCTCGATCACGCATCTCTGCACCTCGGACACCGAGTTCCCACCTGCCTCCGACACGACCTGGGACAGGTCATCGAGGGACATCCGCTCGCGGCGGAGGTTGCGCTTGTTCACGACGCCGTCGACCACGAGGATCGTCGGCATCCCGACGAGAATCCTGCGCGCCCTCGGGCTGCGCACCGCGGCCATCGACGCGGCCCCGTTCACCACGAACAACGTCGTCGCCCCGATGACCGCCCCCGTGATCGAGTTGTCGTTCCCGATGATGCCGTTCTGCACGGCATTGGCGACGGCCAGGAGGACGATGAAGTCCATCATGTTCAACTGGCCCATCTCCCGCTTGCCGCCCAGGCGCAGTGCCACAAGGAGGAAGACGTACACCGCGACGGCCCGCAGGATCTTCTCGAGGACGGACGGGGTCAGATGGAACAGCTCATGCCACATGGGGTCACGATAGGACGGCCGCCGCGGCCGGACTGGTAGGCCAGGTAGGGATCGAACCTACGACCAAGGGATTATGAGTCCCCTGCTCTAACCACTGAGCTACTGGCCCGTGGTGAAACGGG
>RFZO01000305.1 GCA_009920715.1 Actinomycetota bacterium
ACGCTGTCACCGTCGGCGTCGGTCGCGGCTGCGGTGTACCCGGTGCCGGTCTGGCCGCGGGTGCCGGTGGCCGATCCGGTGGACGTGAACGATGGTGCGGTGTTGAGTGTCGTGGTCACCGATGTCCCAGGGGTGGACTGGATGCTCGCGGATCCGGGCTGCAGGTAGTTGCGCACGACGGAACACGAGGTGGAACCGGTGGGGACGGTGCCGAGGTCCGTGCGGGTACGTGTGATCGTGGTGGTCACGCTGAGGGCACCCGTGCACGTGACGGTGGCGGACACGTCCGCGGTGGATGAGCCCGCCGGCGCCGAGTACGCGAGATAGGCGCGGGACCCTCCGCGGGTGAGCGTGACGGAGCCCACCGGTGACGGAGTGCTCGCCGTGTGGGCAAGGATGCTCACGGACGAGTCGTCGTTCAGGATCACCCTGCAGAACCAACGGCCCGGCGCCGCTGACTGCGACTGGCCCACGTTCGCGGCAACCGAACCACCGGTGTTGGCGCAGGAGAAGGACTTGGCACCGGACGGCATGCCGAGAGTCCCCACACCGGCCGTCAGTGTTGTCGAGGCGGCGGCCGTGGAGCGCGAGTCGGCGAGCACCGGCTCGCTCCACGCACCGGGACGGGTGTCGACATACGACCTCACCCGGCACGTCCAGATGCCGATCTCGGCGTTCATCTCGGCGAGACCGGGTTCTGTTCCGGTTGTGGAGACCACACGACGTCCGCTCGCACAGACCACCTGCCACGATGTCGCCGCCTCGTCGAGCAGGCCGACCCGCACGGCAACCCGGCCGGCGGCCGACGGAGTCCAGGACGTCAGATGCGGCGCCGGCGCGGTCGACGTGCCGCTCACGGCAAGTTGGGACGTGGACATGACGCCCGTCGCGCCAGTGAGGATCCTTGACTCGACGGTGGCTCCGTTCGTGAAGGCACCGCTCACAGTGCAGGAGGTGTCGCTGGTCGTGCACCGGGCGGTGCCGTTGGAGTCACGCACGACGAACCGGGAGGTGCCGAGGCTCTTCTCCCAGCGGTTCGCCGTACCCGCGACGAGGCCGCCCTTGTCGAAAGCGAATGACCATGCAACCGAGTTCGCAGTGCGCGTGGTGATGGTGGGTGCTTTCGGCGGTCTGAGGCTGAACAACGTTGTGTAGCCGATCTCGTCCGTGATGGTGCCGAGGTTGTCGGGAACAAGGATGCGGCCGACCGACTGGATTCGGTCGGGCCCCATCCACTGGATCAATTGCGGCGCGTAGCTGTATCCGTATCCGGCCACCTGTTGGCCGGGTCGTGCCTGCCAGTTGAAATTGTTCGTGTAGACCGGCATCTCCATGTACACCGAGGACACTCCCTGTGTCCCCGAGTGGACCCGCACCCGGTTGCTCTCCACGGCGATGGCGGTGTCGCCGTCACCGAGTATCGCGCTGCCGTCGTCGATGTACAGGGACGAGAGGGTGGAGACAGTCCCCGTGTCGAGATCCGCGAGGAACTGGTTCCCGCCCGTCGCGAACGGTTTCACCGCGGTGACGCGGTTTCCCGACCGACGGAATGTCCTGGGCGCGGTGACGTTCCCCCGTGTCTCGCCGAAGGCCATTGACCCAAAAGTTGTGTGTCCGAGTGTGCTTGGGAAGGTGATGGTGAGTGGAGCGGGCGAATGCACGACCAAACCCGCATTCGACCCGGTGATTGCATGTCCCTGCTCGGTGGCTCCGACCGC
>RFZO01000306.1 GCA_009920715.1 Actinomycetota bacterium
GGCTACCCTTCTCCATCGAACATCCAGCCGATGGTGATGAGGACGGGGGAGAGGATCGCGATGAAGATGAGAAGAGCCATGTTACCTCCTGCTTCTCTAGTATACCTCTGTCTCAGAGCCGCGCACGAAGGAGACGGGCAGCCATGGGCTGCTTCATGGCTGTCAGGAGCCGGATCCCAGCCAGATCTGCCTCCCGCTCGTCTTCACCCGTCTGCAGGTGGCCGATCTCGTGTGCTTCGATGGCCAGGAGGTGGTGCCGGCTGAGACGACCACGAAGCCGACCGTCGACGACCACCATCCGCTGGTCGATCCCCAGCACCGTGAAGCCGTGGCCCCGCGTCTCGAGGAGGTCGACCAGCTGTCCCACATCACCCGTCTCCACCTCGAGCACCGTCACGGTCGGGTCGAGGGTGCTCTGTCGAACGAGCATCAGATCACCACGAGGAACAGGATGAAGACGATGGCGGCGAAGATGAGGGTGGTCACCTCAGCGATCGTCTCCCGGTGCTCACGGATGACCAGGTAGGCGTAGGTGTAGAGGTCGTAGAGGGTGGGACGGGGTCGGTTCATTCTTCCTCCTTCTCAGTCATCTTACCACTTCTCGTCCGGGTCGCACGGGAGACGATCATGAGCCGCGACTTCAGGCATCGGGTCACCTGGCCGTCGACGAGCACGAGACAGACTTCACGGCTCAGCGTCTTGGTGACGACCCCGCTGCGCCACTCGTCGTCCACCATCAGCTCCACGAGATCCCCCTTGCGCACCGTCGGGTTCTTGGCTGAGACGTAGGGCAGCAGTGTCTTCGGGTCGACGCGCTCCATCATGCTGAAGTGCTCGACGCTGTCTGACCAGTAGTTGCCGGTCGGGATCGACCACTCCTCCGGTGTCTCCCCCACCACGGCACGCCGGACGACGGCTGACTCGATGCCCACCCGGATGACGAGGCCCAGCCACTGCTGGATCTCGGTGCCCAGCTCGGGGGAGCGCCGGGTGACGCTTCTCGCCCTCGCCGCCCGTCCCTTCTTTGTGCCCTTCTTCGGGAGGCGCACCGCAGTGGACCGGTGCACCTGCGTGACCCGGACCAGATCCCCCTCGTGGAGCTCGCCATTAATCACAGAAGCCTCCCCCGTTGCTACCGGTTGAACCAGAATGAGCAAACCATGTTACACCACATCTCACGCATAAAAACCAATCCAGAAGCAACCGGTGCATCGTGTCTCTACGGGAAGCGCTTCAGGGACGAGGTCAGGGCTGTCACCGTGTCGTACAGCGGGGTCAGGTCAGGATCGTCCATGTCCTGGAGGCGGGCCTGAAGGGAGAAGAGGTCAGTGGGAGAGATCTCGAGCACCGCGTCCGGGAACTCGGCGAGCCAGTAGATCTCCTGAACGAGGTCGGGGTTGAGGTCAGCGGGATGGGTCATGTGCAGCCTCTGATGATGAAGGGGAGCGCGTAGAGAAGTGCGAGAAGAAGCGTGTCCTGCAGTGTCCAGTTGCTGAACCAACCGGGCGGGTCCCGCGACCGAGGGAGCTCATCGGTCTGCATGTCCTTCGGATCGATGTCGTCGGTCACACCGCCTCCAGTGCCGTGTCGAGGCTCTCCAGCTCAACCCCACCCTCAACCGCCTCAACCGCAGGAGCCGCCTCGACCACCGCCTCCTCGGCCTTCGCCTTCCGGGGCCGCTTGAGGACCGCCTCCGGGAGGACCATCTG
>RFZO01000307.1 GCA_009920715.1 Actinomycetota bacterium
CGGGACAACACCCCGCTGCCCGCCGAGGTGCTCGAGTTCATCGCCTCCAACATCACCTCCAACATCCGCGAGCTCGAGGGTGCCCTCATCAGGGTGGCGGCCTACGCCAACCTGACCCGGGAGACCCCCACCGTGGAGATGGCCGAGGCCCAGCTGGTGGACCTGCTGGCCGGCCCCTCCAAGAGCCGGACCGACGAGGAGCTCCTGGCCGAGATGGCCGGGTACCTCGGGTTCACCGTGGAGGCCCTGAAGGGCAAGAGCCGCCAGCGACCCCTCGTGTCGGCCCGCCAGATCGCCATGTACGTGTTCCGCGACATCACGGACCTCAGCTACCCGGCGATTGCCCGCCTGTTCGGTGGCCGCGACCACACCACCGTCATCCACGCGGTCGACAAGACGCAGCGGATGATGCGCGAGCACAAGGCCACTTTCGACCAGGTGACCGAGATCATCACCCGGATCAAGAACTCCTGACGGGCTGTGGACGTGGTGGGGATGCGCATGTGCACGCACGGTGGACGGAAGTGGACAAACTGCCGCCCGTCCACACGCCGCGGAATCCCACGTCTGCAATCTGTGGGAAGCATGCCCCGGCCGCGCACATGGTCGACCCAGTCACCGCTTGGCCCGGAGACACCTTCTCCACAATCCACAGCACCTATTACCACCATTGTTCTGATTGACACACCTCTCGGCTGTGGTGGTCGCAACGAAATACACTCGCCCGAGACTGACGTCAAAACGTCCGCTCGCCGCACACCCCAGAGAGCATCATGAAATTCAGAAGCGAACAAGGAATCTTCGCCGAGGCACTGGGCGCCCTCGCCCGCATCGCCAGCACACGGAACGCGGGCACCCCGGCACTCGCAGGCGTGAAGATGAATCTCACCGGCGACACCCTCGTTCTGTCCAGCACCGACAACGACGTGGCGATCCAGTTCCAGTTGACTGTTGGCGGCGACACCGACGGCCAGGCACTGGTCAGCGCGCGCGTCCTGAACGACATCGTCCGCGTGATGCCCCAGGGCAAGGTCACCATGGAGGTCGCTGGCGATGTGGCAACTGTCAGCGGCGGACGGTCCCAGTTCACCATCCCCACTCTCAACGCCGTCGAGTTCCCGCGCATGTCGCCGCCGACCGGCGATGCGACAACCATCGCGTCCACGGCGTTCAAGCACGCTCTCGGCCAGGTGGTGATCGCGGCGTCGAAGGAGCCTCAGAAGCACCACCTCAACGCGGTGCTCATGACATCCACCGAAACGGGGTTGCGTCTCGTCGCCACCGACGGTTACCGCATGGCCATGCGCGAGATGCCCGGCGGCGGTTCCAACTCGCTCGACCAGTTCCTCATCCCCAGTCGCGCCCTCTCGGAACTGCAGCGTCTCCTCGACATCAGCGACGAGGTGAACGTGCGCTTCAGTGACACCGAGGCCACGTTCCAGACACCCACCATGACCCTCACCACACGGCTCATCAATGCCCAGTACCCGCCGTACCTGGGCATCATCCCGAAGGACTCCACCAACATCGCAATCATCAACCGCGACGAGATCCTCGATGCGTTGCGCCGCACCGGCGTGTTCGCATCCGACACCTCGCCTGTTCGCATCCAGATGTCGAAGGAGGGCGCCCGTCTCACTGTCACCCTCACCGACGGCTCCACCAGCGTGGAGGACATCGA
>RFZO01000308.1 GCA_009920715.1 Actinomycetota bacterium
GTGACGACACCGCGGTGTGCACCAAGCAGCTCAACTCCTACAACAACGACCTCGAGGCGTTCTCGGGCGTGGGTGCCCAGGTGCTCGCCATCTCGGCCCAGGACATGGCAAGCCACGAGGCGTTCGCCGCACGGCATGGTTTCCGGTTCCCGCTCCTCGCCGACACCGACAAGGTGGTTGCCGAGAAGTACGGCACCATCGGGCCGCTCGGGTTCCCCCGGCGCAGCGTCTTCGTGGTGAACGCGGCAGGCGTGATCACCTACGCCCACCGGGCCATCGCGGGTCTCACCTACCGGCCCGTGGAGGAGCTGGTGGCGGCGGTGGAGGCCTCCCGCACCGCCTAGAACACCGGGAACCCGACCCCGGAAAGCCTCGCCCCGGGGCCGCCCAGCCAGTACCATACGAACTTATGTTCGGTTCGGAAGGACTCGGTGGCACCGCCCGCCAGGGTGCCGGGGCAACGCCGCATGTCGTGGTCGGGGTCGATCCCGGTCTCACGAGGTGCGGCTACGCGGTGCTCGAGGTTGTGCCAGGGCATGCCCCGCGGGCGATCTCGATGGGCGTCATCCGCACCGCCGCCTCCGACCCGCTGCCCAGACGGCTCGGCGAACTGCACAGGGAGGTTGCCGGGCTCCTCGACGAGTTCTCCCCGTCCGCGGTCGCGGTGGAGCAGGTGTTCTTCCAGAACAACGTCCGCACCGCAATGTCGGTCGGCCAGGCGAGCGGGGTCATCATCGCCCTCGCCGCACGCGCGGGGTGCGAGGTGGCCCAGTACACACCGTCGCAGGTGAAGGACGCGGTCGCAGGATGGGGAGGGGCCGACAAGGCGCAGGTGCAGAAGATGGTCCAGCAACGGCTCGGACTGGCGGCGCTCCCGAAGCCCGCTGACGCGGCTGATGCTGCGGCCATCGCCCTGTGCCACTGCGCAGTGGCACCGTTCCTCGCCCGTCGCGAGGCCGCTCTCTCGAGAGGGCGGAAATGATCGGCAGTCTGCGCGGCCACGTGCTGGAGCGGACCGCACCTTCCACGGTCCTCATCGAGGTGCAGGGTGTCGGCTACCTGTGCAACGTCACCACCTCCACGTTCGCCGAGATGGAGCCCACTGCCCCCGTCTTCGTCCACGTCCATCACCACATCCGTGAGGACAACCAGACCCTGTATGCGTTCAGCACACGCACCGAGCGCGACACGTTCGACGTCCTCATCGCGACGCACGGCATCGGCCCGGCCATGGCCATGGCCATCCTGTCCACGTACTCGCCGCAGTCGCTTGTCACAATCGTCGCGTCAGGTGACACGGCGGCGCTCACGGTCGTCCCCGGCGTGGGAAAGAAGACCGCCGAGCGACTGATGGTCGAGCTGAAGTCGCGGCTCACCGTCGACTCGGCGACAACCGTCGGTGCCGACGGTTCCGTGCAGTCAGCCGCCGCCGACGTGCGGGAGGCGCTCACGGCGCTCGGGTACGGACCCGACGAGATCCGGGACGTGATGCGTCAGCTCACCAGCATCGAGGACCCCGAGTCCATGCTGCGCGACGCGCTCGCACTGCTGGGGGCGCGCCGTGCGGGATGAGTTCCTCGACCCGGGGCTGCGGGCCGAAGGTGGTAACGGCGACAGCGAGCATGTCGACGAGGTCAGTCTCCGTCCGCGCGCCCTTGACGAGTTCGTCGGGCAGCGCGA
>RFZO01000309.1 GCA_009920715.1 Actinomycetota bacterium
GGCGGCAAGAACATCCTCGTTCTGTGTGAGGTTCTCCTTGCCCAAACCGGTGAGCCGCATCCGACCAACACGCGTGCTGCATGCGCCGCCGCGGCCGAGAAGTACAAGTCGGCCGAGATGATCTACGGCATCGAGCAGGAATACACGATGATGCGCATCGACGGCACCCCGTTCGGTTTCCCGGCAGGTGGCGGCATGCCCGCTCCGCAGGGTCCGTACTACTGCGGCGTCGGCGCGGGTCGCGTCGTCGGTCGTCAGATCATCGAAGAGCACACCGAAGCGTGCATGGAAGCCGGCCTTCTCATCGAGGGAACCAACGCCGAAGTGATGCCCGGACAGTGGGAGTTCCAGATCGGCGCCGCCGACGCACTCACCGTGTCCGACCACCTCACCGTCGCACGTTGGTTGCTCCACCGCATCGCCGAGGACTTCGACGTCGTCATCTCGCTCGCCGCCAAGCCCCAGAAGGGTGACTGGAACGGTGCGGGTGCACACACCAACTTCTCCACGAAGGCGATGCGCGAAGACAAGGACATGAAGGCGATCACCGCCGCATGCGAAGCCATCGGCACCCGCGTCATGGAGCACGTCGAGAACTACGGCCACGACATCCAGAGCCGCCTCACGGGCAAGCACGAGACTGCGCCCTGGAACAAGTTCAGCTACGGCGTCTCGCACCGTGGCGCCTCGATCCGCATTCCGTGGACCGTGGCCCGCGATGGCAAGGGCTACGCGGAAGACCGTCGCCCGAACGCCAACTGCGACCCCTACACGGTCACCCGTCTCATCCTCGAGACGGTCTGCGGCGCCTGAACCGCCGGCACATTCGGCAAGAACAACGGCAGACTTGGGAGATGAGCGAGATGCTCGAACAACAAGAACAGCAGCGTGACTACGTCCTTCGCACCGTCGAGGAGCGTGGCGTACGTCTCGTGCGGCTGTGGTTCACCGACATCCTCGGCAACCTGAAGTCCTTCGCCATCAGCCCGGCCGAACTGGAAAACGCACTCATCGACGGCATGACCTTCGACGGGTCATCCATCGAAGGCTTCAGCCGCGTACAGGAAGCCGACGTTCTCGCGATCCCCGACCCGAACACATTCGAGGTGCTGCCGTGGGCCGACCCGAAGGGCACCGAGGCGCGCGTCTTTTGCAACATCCACAACCTCGACGCCACGCCGTTCAATGGTGACCCGCGCCAGGTTCTCCGTCGCAACCTCGACGCAGCCGTCGCAAAGGGCTTCTCGTTCTACGTCGCCCCCGACATCGAGTACTTCTACTTCGCACCGCCCAAGCCGGGTGAAACACCCCAACCGCTCGATGAAGGCGGGTTCTTCGACCTCACCACCTCCGACATGTCGACGTCGTTGCGCAAAGAAACCATCCGCACGCTCGAAACGATGGGCATTCCCGTCGAGTACAGCTTCCACGAAGACGCACCCAGCCAGCACGAAATCGACCTTCGTCACACCGACGCGTTGACCATGGCCGACAGCGTGATGACGTTCCGTCTCGCGGTGAAGGAAGTCGCCGCGGCGCACGGCGTGCACGCCACGTTCATGCCCAAACCCCTCGAGGGAGTTCAAGGCTCGGGCATGCACCTGCACCTTTCGCTCTTCCGCGGCAGCGACAACGCGTTCTACGACGAGTCCGACCCGTACAAC
>RFZO01000310.1 GCA_009920715.1 Actinomycetota bacterium
GGCCGAAGAGCTCCTGGTTGAACCAGTTGCCCCACCGCCCCACGGCCTGCGCCACCGCGATCGCGGGAGCGGCGCACGACACCACCCACAGCGGGTCGAGCCCCATCCGCCGCGCCTTCCACACGCCGGCGAGCACACCGCACAGGATCCCTCCCCAGATCCCCAGACCGCCCTTCCACACGTACAGCGCCTCCACCCAGTTCCCGCGGAACGACTCGGTGGCGGTGATCACGTGGTACGCGCGGCCGCCGATGATGCCCGCGGGCACCCCCCACATCGCGATGGCCCCGAAACCCTCGGTGTCGGTGATCCCGCGGGCCTCCGCGCGGCGACCCGCGATGCGCACCGCGACGATGACGCCGAGCGCGATCATCAGCCCGTACGCGTTCAGTCGGAGCGGTCCGATGTGCACCGATCCCGATGACGGGCTGGGGATCGCGCCGAGCAGGGAGTGGAGCATCGCTGCGGCGTCAGGCGGTGACGGTGCGGACGAACTCGACCGAGCGCGAGAAGATGATGTCCTTGTCGTAGTCCTGCGTGGCCACGTGGTAGCTGCGCTCCAGCATCACCCGCTCGACCTGGCCGCCGTACTGCTGCGCGAGCGCATCGCTGTTTCCCGGGTCGACCACGTGGTCCTGCACCGAGGTGAACAACAGGAGCGGCATCCTCAGCGACCCGTACTGCTGCGACAGCGGCACCAGCCCGTCCACCTGGAAAGAGTGGAGCGCCGCGAGCGGGGTGCCCGGATATGCGGTCTCGTGGGTGTCGGGGTCGGCGATGTCGCTCCCGATCCCGTCCATGACCTCCTGGCCGCCATCCACCATGCCCTTCAGCATGTCGAGGACCTCGGCGGGCTGGGGCAGCGTCGCGGGGTTCACGCAGACGAGACCCCGCACCTCGGGATGGCGCGTGCCCACCCACAGTGTCAGCGAGCCGCCCATGGAGAGCCCGAGAACGACGATTCTCGATGCACGCGAGGCGAGGCGCGCGTACGCGGCATCGGCGTCGCGCGTCCAGTCCGCCCAGCGCGTGGGGATCATGTCCTCGATGACGGTGCCATGCCCCGCGAGCTGCGGCATCTCCACGTGGAAGCCCGCCTCCGCGCACACCTCGGCGAGGCCGCGCATGGAACCGGGGTTGCCCGTGAAGCCGTGCAGCACGAGCGCACCGACGTCACCCGTCCCGACATGCGAGAGGGGTTCCGCCCCGGGAATCGTGGGTCCTGCCATGGTGTGCCTCTTTCTCTCTGTGGTCTCTTCTGTGTTCTCGTGGGCGCGGCGTGCGGTTGCACCCGACGTCGGGACGACTGCCGGGACAGGCGGGGTTCGGTCAGTACGGGTCCTCGTCGGTGCCCGGCACTTCCCACCATTCCTGGGGGTAGCCGGCCTCCTGCCAGTCGGGGAAGGGATAGATGCAGTTGACAGGGCACGCCGGGAGGCACTTGTCGCAGCCGCTGCACAGCTCGGGGATGATGACCACGTCGGCACCGTGGTTGAAGATCGCGCCCAGCTGCGGCGGGCAGTGGCGCAGGCACGCGTCGCAGTTGATGCACTCGAGCATCTCGATGCGCAGAGGGACGTTCTTCCACTTCGGGTTCCTCTCCCGCGCCGCGATGCGGTCCTGCCGTGTCCCCGTCACGCCGGGAAGTGT
>RFZO01000032.1 GCA_009920715.1 Actinomycetota bacterium
GGCCGACCGCCCACCACAGCGCACTCGCCCTCTCGCGCAGGTACAGCGTGCCCCGCACGGTGTGCACGGTGCCGTCAACGGTCAGCGGCACCTCCCAGCGCAGGACGGTCCCGTCGGTGTCGATGACTGCGGGCCGGCTGGGGCTCATCCAGTGGATCCGATGGTCGTGCCACATCACCGTGCCGTCCGTGGCCGTCCGTTGCCAGTTCTCGCCGGTGTCGGCCATGGACGGAAGAGTGCCGCCGAACCTTGATGCGTTGACGAACGAGGTGGGTGACGAGACGTTCTCCTCCACCGTGCCGTCCGGCGACACGCGCAGGTACGGCTCGCCCTCGTATCCCGCCACGGCGACCGTGTGACCCGACGCGCGGAGCCGGAGGAACGTGTCCCCGCCCACCACATCGACATTCACACCCGCAGGGAGCGACGGCGTCACGGACTGCACGGTGCTCACGGTGTCGCGCGGGGCGACATCATCACCGGAACCGAGGTGCGCGGGTGACGGTCCGGCCGCGAGACCGGTGAGGGCACATATCGCCAGCATCACGCGCACGCACCTCACGGTACTTGCCGTCCCGCCGCGCATACATAAGGTGTGTCCATGGCCACCCCCGACGGGCGCACCGTCCTCATGCTGAGCGACACAGTGTGGGAGCTCCACGGCGACACGATCCGCGGCATCGACCCGCTGATCGAGCCGCTCGTGTACACGGAGGACGTCCCCTTCCCGGACGACGTCCTGCAATCCGTCGACATCGCGTTCTTCAGTGCCGACTGCTGGCCGGGCCGCTCGCGCGGGATCGTGGTGTCGATCCTCAAGTCCCCGAACCTCCGGTGGCTGCAGACCTTCTCCGCGGGAGTCGACAGCCCGTTCTTCGTGGACCTGATGGACAAGGGGGTCACCCTCACGACCGCTTCCGGTTCCTCTGCCTCGCCGATCGCCCAGACGGTCGTGCTCTACATGCTCGCCCTCAGCCGCGACATGCGTCGGTGGATGCGCCAGCAGGACGAGCGACGGTGGGAACAGCACAGGTTCGTGGAGCTGGAGGGCGCAACGCTCGCGGTCGTCGGCATGGGCCCCATCGGCATGGAGGTCGCCCGCCTCGGCATCGCCCTGCAGATGCAGGTGGAAGCCGTGCGGCGCACGCCGTCCGGGGACGAGCCGTGCGTGACGCACGGGATGGACAGCCTGCACCGGGTGCTGTCGCGCGCCGACTGGGTCGTGTCGGCGCTTCCGCTCACCGGCGACACGCGCGGCATCTTCTCGGCGGAGGCCTTCACCGCGATGAAACCGGGGGCACGGTTCGTGAACGTCGGGCGCGGCGAGCTGGTGGACGAACCTGCGCTGGTCGAGGCGCTGCGCTCGGGCCGTCTCGCGGGTGCCGGTCTTGACGTGTTCGCGGTGGAACCGCTGCCCGCCGACAGCCCGCTGTGGGGGATGGAGAACGTGATCATCACGCCGCACAACTCCGCAACCAGCACGTCCACCGGCGCGCGCAGCGAGGCGATCTTCCTCGAGAACCTGGCCAACCACGTGGCGGGCCGGCCCCTGCGCAACGTCGCGAACGGCCGGCGTCCCTGAGCGGGACGAACCGGGGCACCCACTGCACCGCCTCCCGCGCGGGCTGATCCCTCGGTCTTCCCACTCGGGCAACCGACCACACACATTGCGCCTCCCCGGAACCAGGAGGCTCGCATGCTCACCATCATCTGCTCGTCGAAGGGCGGCGCCGGCACCACCGTCGTTGCCGCCGCGCTCGCACTGGCGCGCGCCGAACAGCACGGCCGTTCGCTGCTGCTGGACATGTGCGGTGACTCCCGCCCCGTCCTCGGCATGGCGGACACCGACTCGCCCGGCCTGAACGACTGGCTGGGCGAGGCCCACACATCCGGTGCCGACGGTCTGCTCGCGCTCGGCGAGCAGGCAACCGACCGCCTGCTCGTGGTGCACCCCGGCTCCCGGTTCGTCAGCGGTGCCCCGAGGTGGGCCGAACTGGCCGCCGCGCTGGACGGTTGCGACTTCCCGGTGGTCATCGACGCGGGCACGCACTTCCTGCCGGACGAACTCCGCTCGGCGGCGGGCCACACGTGGCTCGTCACGCGACCGTGCTACCTGTCGCTGCGCAGGGCCGTGCGCATGCCGAGGCCCACCGGGGCAGTCGTGCTGCGCGACGAGGGACGCGCGCTCACGGTGCGCGACGTCGAGAGCGTGCTGAACGTGCCGGTGGTGGCCACCGTGCCCGTCGATTCCGCCGTCGCCCGCGCGGTCGACGCGGGTCTCCTGGCCGACCGCTGGCAGGACCTGTTCGGCCGTCTCCTCCCCGCCGGGTGAGCACCGGGTTCGGCGCGCTCGACCCGTGGATGTCGGGCGACGCACAGGAGGTGATGGTCACCGGCGACGGGACGGTGTGGACCGAGAGCTGCGGCGTCATCAGGCGGTCGGGCACCCTCTCCGCCGCCGAGGTGGCGGCAACGATCGAACGCATCACGCGTTTCTCCGGTCGTCGCGTGGACCTCACCGCACCCGTCGCCGACCTGCAGCTGCCCGACGGGTCGCGGGCGTGCATCGTTCTTCCCCCCGTCGCCGTCGACGGTCCCACGCTGTGCATCAGGAGGTTCGCGTGCGGCGTTCTCCCGCTCGGGTCCTTCGCCGGCATCGACGAGGTGCGCGAACTGCGCTCGCTCGTGGCGGACAGGGCCAACATCGTGGTCTCGGGCGCCACGTCGTCGGGGAAGACGTCGCTGCTCAACTCGCTCGCGAGGTGCATACCCGTGCGCGAGCGGATCGTCCTCATCGAGGACACCACCGAACTGCGGCTGGAGCAACCGCACGTGGTGCGGCTGCAGACACGGCCGCCCGGCGCGGAGGGCGCCGGGGAGGTCACCGCGCAGCATCTCGTCCGCGCGTCGATGCGACTGCGCCCGGACCGTCTCGTGGTGGGCGAGGTGCGCGGGGGCGAGGTCGTCGACATGCTGCTCGCGCTCACCTCCGGGCACGACGGTTGCCTCACCACAGTGCATGCGCGCAGTGCGACCGACGCGCTCGACCGCATGGTCACCCTCGCGATGCGCGACCATCCCCAGTTCGCCGCGGAGACCGTGCGCTCCCTGGTTCTCGGTGCAGTCGACGCCGTTGTCCACGTCCGGCGAGGTGCCGACGGGTCACGCCGCGTGCACGAGGTGCTGCGCGTTCGCCGGAGGGATCACGATGGATGAGGCAGCAGGGACAGCCGTGATGCTGGCTGTCGCGGTCGCATTGGTGCCCGCCATCGTCAACATGTGCGACAGAACGCTCGCGCGACGGCGCCTGCCGGGTCGCGCCGCACGCGTCCCGCGGCGGGGCGGCCGGGTCGCACCGGCGACCGCGCGCCGACTGCCGCGCGCCCGGACCGGTCACGCCGGCACGGCATCCGCAGCGGAATGGTTCGACACCATCGCGCGGGGAGTTCGCGCCGGGCTGCCCGCAGTCGACGCCATCCTCGCGGCCGCGCCGCCCAGCGCCGCCGCGGCGGAGTTCCTCCGCGGGCTCGCCGCGGGGCAACCGCTGCACGGGGCTCTCTCCTCGCCCGACCCCGCGGTGGCCGCACTCGGTGACTGCCTGCACGGGGGGTCGCTCTCCCCTGCCGCCATCGACATGGCGGCAGCATCGGCCCGTGCCGCCGGGGAACTGCGCGGGGAGGTGCAAGTGGCCGTGTCGTACGCGCGGCAGTCGGCGCGCTTCCTCACTGTCCTCCCGTTCGCCATGCTCGTGCTCGCGGCGTTGCTCAGCGGCACGGCGCGGTCCGGCCTGTCGGCCCCGGGTCCGCTCGCGTGCATCATGGCGGGTGCGGCGGCGAACATCGCGGGCGCACGGTGGATGAACCGCATCATCTCGTCGGCAGTCCGGCCGGTGCCGTCCGACGCCATGGCATCCGTCGCCGAGTCCATCGCCGCGCACGTCACTGCCGGGGGAACCGTCACCTCGGCGCTCGATGCGTTGTCGCAGAGACACGAGCCGTGTGCAGAATCCGGCCGGCTCATGAGGGCCGGACTGCCGCTGGAGGACGCGGTGCGGCCCATTGCCGTCGCGGGCCCCGGCGTCGCGCGGACGATAGTGCAGGCCCACCACGACGGTCTCCCCCTGGCACCCGCGCTCCGGCGTCTCGCCGCCGAGATGCGCACCCGCCGGCGTGACGAACTGCTCGCCGCTGTCAGGGCGATCCCCGCACGCGCCACCGTGCCGCTCGTGCTGTGCGTGCTCCCCTCGTTCGTGCTCACCGCGGTGGTGCCGCTGGGCCTCGCCTCCTTCGGTGCGGTGCGCACCCCCGCCGCATGAGACACGACACACACCAGGAGCAACAGATGCACACCGGCAACACCACCATCGACAACGACAGTGACCGCGACAGCTGCGCCGGCAACGAGATTCACACCGGCGCCGGCGACCAACGCGGGCAGGCCACCACCGAGTACGCGCTCATCCTGCTCGTCGCCGCGGTCATCGCCATGCTCGCCATCGGCTGGGCCACCGCGGGCGGCGGTGCCGGCAAGATCGGCGGTCTCTTCGACGCGTTGCTCCAGGGCATCATCGACCGTGCGTCATCGGAACTCTGAGAGGGGCCAGTCCACGGTGGAGTTCGCCCTGCTCATGCCGCTCTTCGCGGTGATGTGCGGCTGCGTCATCGCGGTCACCGCGGTGTGCATGCAGCTCCTCGCCCTCGGCGACACCGCACGGAACGCCGCCCGCCTCGCCGCCGTCACCGTCGACCCCGAGGCGACGGCGACGGGATTCGTCGCACGGGTCTCGCCCGGCTCCGTCGTGCACGTGAGCACGGACGGAACGACCGTCACGGTCACCCTGCGCCGCACCGCCACTCTGCGTCTGCCGTTCGTGGGCCGGGCGACGGTTCCGCTCCCGCTGTCGGCGAGCGCCACGATGGTGGCCGAACCGGTGATGGTTCCCGACGGGGCTGTTCCTGCTAGCCACTAGCGTGACGCCATGCATCTCGCCGCGCGCCGCACCACCGTCGCCGGCCGTCACGTGCTCGTGGTCGAGGGTGACATCGACCTGGCCACGGTCCCCCGCTTCCTCGATGCTCTCACCGCGCTCGTGAACGACGCCGGCGGCACCGTCGCCGTGGTCGATCTCGACGCGGCGGGAGCAGTCGACGACACCGCACTCGGTCTGCTCCTCGGCGCCGCCGGCAGGTCCCGCGCGAACGGCGGCGACATTGCCGTGGTGTGCACCGAGGCCCGGTTGCGGCGCCGGCTCGCCGACACCGGCTTCGACCGCGCCGTCAACGTCGTCACGTCGATCTCCGCCGCATGAGCGCGAAGCCCACCATCTGGGTGCTCGGCGACCAGCTGAACACCCGCATCGGTGCCCTGCGTTTCGCCACGCCGAAGTCACACCGCATCCTCATGGTCGAGTCGCGGCACAAGTGCGAGTCACGCGGGTGGCACAGGCAGAGACTGCATTTCATCATCTCGTCGATGCGTCACTTCGCGGAGGAACTCCGCTCCGACGGTTTCGTGGTGGAGTACATCCAGGCACCCACCATGCGCGAGGGCCTCGCCCGGTACCGGCAGAAGCACCCGAAGAGCGATATCACTGCCACGGCCCCGAACAGCATCACCGGGAGGGCGCTGATGGAGCGGCTCGGCATCGCCACGGTCCCCTCGAACCAGTTCCTCACACCGGAGGGCGAATTCGCCGCGTGGGCAGCCACCCGCAAGTCACTGAAGATGGAGGACTTCTACCGGCGCCAGCGCGTGCGCCTCGGCTACCTGATGAACGGCGACGAACCCGCCGGCGGACGGTGGAACTTCGACGAGGAGAACAGGGAGCCGCCGCCGCGCGACGGTTCCAACCCGTGGGGCGAGCCCCTGCGCGACGCTCTCGACAACATCGACCTCGACGTCATCGCCGGTCTGCCCGACACCGCCACCGGTGACGACCCCGTCGGATGGTGGTCCACCACGCGCGTGGGAGCGTTCCGCCACCTGCGCCACTTCGTGGAGCACCTGCTGCCCACCTTCGGCCCGCACGAGGACGCCATGCTGGCCGGCAACTGGCACCTCGCCCACTCGATGCTCTCGCCGTACCTCAACAACGGCCTCCTCATGCCCGCCGACGTGTGCGACGCCGTGCAGTGGGCGTACGACAACGACCGCGTGCCCATCGCATCGGCAGAAGGCTTCATCCGCCAGGTCATCGGGTGGCGCGAGTACGTGCACGGCCTGTACTGGCTGTGGATGCCGGAGTACCTGCACAAGAACGAGCTCGGTGCGGTGCGGCCGCTGCCGTCGGCGTTCACCGACCCGTCGTCCACACGCATGCGGTGCGTGTCGATCTGCGCCGGCGACGTGAAGCAGCGCGGGTGGGCCCACCACATCCAGCGGCTCATGGTGCTGGGCAACCTGGCGCTCATCGCCGGCGTCGACCCGGTTGCCATGAACAACTGGATGTGGGAATCGTTCGTGGACGGGGCCGAGTGGGTGATGGTGCCGAACGTGATCGGAATGTCACTCCACGCCGACGGCGGGATGATGGCCACCAAGCCGTACGCCGCGGGCGGCGCCTACATCGACCGCATGAGTGACTACTGCAAGGGGTGCGCCTACGACCGCAAGAAGCGGACCGGCGACGATGCGTGCCCTTTCACCACCCTCTACTGGGATTTCGTCCTGCGCCATGCCGACCGGTTCGTGAAGAACCCCCGGATGGGCACACAGGTCCGGGCCGGGCAGAAGCTCGCCGATGCGCAGGCCGTGCGCGACAGAGCGGCCGATGTCCTGCATCTGCTGGACACCGGCCGCCTGTAGGGGGACTGAGTTGTCGTTGCCGCCGCGGCGGCCGGCTGGCTAGGCCGAGAACGCTGCGTCGTCGGCAGTGGCACCGGGCTCGCCGCCCATGCCGCCGTGGTCACCGTGGCCGTGACGACCGCCGTGACCGCCCATGCCCTTGCCGCCCATGTCGGGTCCACCGGCGGGACGCACGTTGTTCACCATCGAGTCCAGGTTGGCCTTGAACGCGGCGATCTTCGCGTCGACCTCGGCCTGGGTGTGGTCGCCGGAGGTCACTTCGGCCTGCTCCTTCGCGGTGAAGTCCGCGAGCAGCTGGGCCTTCACATCGGCGATGTCAACCTTCTTCTCCGTCGCGAGCGCGGCGAGCGACTTCGTCTGCAGCTCCGTCTGGAGCTCAGTCACCGAGATGCCGTACACCTTGGCCAGACCCTCGGTCGCGAACGGTGCGCCGCCGTGACGGCCACCCATTCCCTTCGCCGGGCGGACAGCGTTCACGAACGCATCCAGATTGGCCGTGAACGCCGCCAACCTGGCGTCTGCCTCGGCCTGGGTGTGCTCACCGGAGGCGACCTCTGCGTCGAGATGTGCCTTCGCGTCCGCGGTGAGGGCCTCCTTCACCTTGGCGATGTCGACTTTCTTCTCCCCGGCAATGGTGACGAACGACTTGGTCTGCAGCTCGGTGCGGAGCTCTTCCTCGGTGAGGCCGAGCACCTTCGCGACGTTCGCGGCGGAGACGGAGGCACGGGGCCCACCGTCGTGTGCGGGGGCGACACCCTCGACGGACTGCGCGTTGGCGACGTCGGTGTCGTCGGCGCTGCCGGCCGCCGGTGCGACGACTGCCGCCTGGTCGTTGTTGCCGGCGAGCTCGGCGCTGGCGAATCCTGTGATGCCGAGCACGGCGGCACCGGATGCGACGATGAGGCCGCTTGCGATCGCGATCCTCGTGAAACGGGAGTGGGTCTTCATGGTGGGGTTCCTTTGCTGTGGTCTTTCACCGGGTATCTCCCGGCTGAAACCACTTTCGGCCTCGTAGGTAAGAAGTGAACACGAGCCAGGTAAGAGGTTGGGAAGAATCCCCCCATGGCTCGGAAATCCTTGTGCCACAAGGGGTACCGTGACCCCATGGACACCCCCAGAGTGCTGGTCGCAGAGGATGACCCCTCCGTGCGCAAGGCCGTGGAACGGGTACTGGAGCTCGAGAAGTACGCAGTCACCACGGTCAACGACGGAGCCGCCGCGCTCGAGGTCCTCACCCGCCACACACCCGATCTCGCCGTGATGGACGTGATGATGCCGTTCGCGGACGGACTGTCCGTGTGCCGCGAGGCGCGACACCGCGGCATCAGCATCCCCATCCTCCTCCTCACCGCGAGGCACGAGGTGGGTGACCGGGTGGCCGGTCTGGATGCCGGTGCCGACGACTACCTGGTGAAGCCGTTCGCCGTCGACGAGCTCCTCGCACGGTGCCGGGCGCTGCTGCGCCGCGGCTCCACCGCATCAATCGCCGCGGTGATGCGCGTGGGTGACCTGGTGCTGAACCCGATGACGCGCGAGGTGACACGCGGCGACCGCGTCGTCAACCTCACGAAGACCGAGTTCGACCTGCTCGAGATGCTGATGCAGAAGCCAGGCCAGGTTTTCACCCGGGAGCAGATCTACGAGGACATCTGGGGTTACGACTTCGAGACATCGTCGAAATCCCTCGACGTCTACATCGGCTACCTGCGGCGCAAGACGGAGGAGAACGGCGAGTCGCGCGTGGTGTTCACGGTGCGCGGTGTCGGCTACACGGTGAAGGAATCATGAACCTCCGAACGCGCTTCGCCATCCTCACCAGCGCGCTCGTGCTGGTGGTCACCGCCAGCATGAGCCTCGGTGCGTACACCATCGCCTCCAACCAGCTGGAGCGGCAGGTGGACACCTCGCTGAACCAGCGCGCCACCCGCATCCTCGCGATCGTCGCGAACCCGCGGTTCGACTGGGGCGACGCGTTCGGTCGCGGTCCCGTCAACGACGCCATCCTCCAGACGGAGGTCGACGCGATCACACAGGTCATGCTTCCCGACGGGCAGGTCATCAAGCGCCGCGAGTACCCGACCCTGCCGATGGACGGCAAAGACAAGGCGCTGCGTGTCGGCGAGCAGAAGGTGCACCGCTCCAGCACGGTGCTCGACGGAAAGCGCTTCCGCACTCTCACCGTGCGGCTCAGCGACGGGTCATGGCTGCAGCTCGCGAAGGACATGCAGGTCGTCATCAACGCCCGCGAGGGCATGCGCAGGTGGTTCCCCGTGCTCGCCACCATCCAGGTCATCATCGCCGCGCTGGTCGGGTGGTGGTTCGCCCGCCGCATCTCACGGCCAATCGAGAGCCTGGCCGGCACCGCGGAGACCATCGCTGCCACGCAGGACCTCTCGCATGACATCCCCACCGCGGGCGCCGGTGAGGTCGGCGCGCTCGCCGGCAGCTTCAACACCATGGTCGCGGCGCTGCGGCGCAGCCTGTCGCGCCAGCGCCAGCTGGTGCAGGACGCCAGCCACGAGCTGCGCACCCCGCTCACCAGCCTGCGCGCCAACACCGAACTGCTCGAGCGCCCGGGACTGGACGACGTGCGGCGCAACGAGATACTCGCGGACATGCGCGCCGAGATCGACGAGCTCACGGCGCTCAGCAGCGAACTCAGTTCACTCGCCACCGACCACCGCGCCACGGAAGAGGCAATCCCGGTGAACCTCGTCGACGTCGCCGGCGAGGTCGTGTCAAGGGCGCAGCGGCGCACGGGCATCCCCGTCACCCTCCACACAGGTGGCGGCACCATTGTTGTCGCCAGGCCGCACCAGCTGGAGCGGGCCGTGTCGAACCTGGTGGACAACGCGGTCAAGTTCTCGGCGGGCAACGGCGAGGTGCAGGTGTGGGTTGCCGACCAGTCGGTGGAGGTGCGCGACAACGGCCCGGGCATCCCGGATGCTGACAAGCCCCACGTGTTCGACCGCTTCTACCGCGCGGTGCACACGCGATCCATGCCCGGTTCGGGTCTGGGTCTCGCGATCGTGGCGCAGTGCGCGGAAGACAACGACGCCGAGGTGTTCGTGCGCGACAACGCCGGCGGCGGTGCGGTCGTCGGCATCCGCTTCCGCTGAACCCCGCCGCGGTCGCGGAACGGACGGCTCAGCCGCCGCGGTGACCGGGAGAGCGTCTGGCCCCTCGCCTGTCGAAGGCCTTCTCACGCTCGCGCTGCTCCTCCTCGAGCGCGAGTTCCTCGGCCACCAGCCGCCGCATCGAGTCGAGCCGCACGCGGTCCAGCCGACCGTCGTCGATTGCCGCGTTGACGGCGCACCCGGGTTCATCAAGGTGCTTGCAGTCGCGGAACCGGCAGCCGTCCGCGAGGTCGAACACGTCACGGAACGCTCGCTCGATCCCGTGGCCGCTGGTCCACAGCGTGACCGCGCGGAGACCGGGCGTGTCGAGCAACCACCCGCCGTCGGGCAGCGGGACGAGTTCTGCGGCGACGGTGGTGTGGCGGCCGCGCTGGTCGTCGTCGCGCACTTCTCCGGTGCGCTGCACCTCGGCACCGACGAGCGCGTTCACGAGCGTCGACTTGCCGACCCCGCTCGCCCCGATGAAAGCGACCGTCTGCCCCTCGCCGCAGAGTGCCCGCACACCGTCGATCCCCTCGCCGGTGCGGCTGCTCACCGTCATGATCGGCACGTCGAGCGAGACCTGCGCGAGCGCGGCGCGCACCTCGGCGACGTAACCGGCATCCACCGCGTCCAGCTTTGTCAGCACGATCACCGGTCTGGCCCCGCTGTCGAAGGCCAGCACCAGCTCACGCTCGAGACGCCGTTCGTTCGGCGGTGCCGTGACGGCGTGGAGCAGGAACACCGTGTCGATGTTGGCGGCCACCACCTGGCGCAGGCCGCGGGCTCCCTCGAAACTGTTGCGGCGGATCAACGCACTCGACCTCTCGAACACGTGCTCCACGCGCTCCACCGCGGCATCGACACGCACGCGGTCGCCGACGGCCACCTCCATGCCGATGTTTCGGACGCGGACCGTCGGCCCGGAGTCGAGGAGCACGGTGCTCCACCCGCGGTCGAGGCGCGTCACGCGTCCCGTGGCCGCACCGTCCCCCGGGACGCCGTCATCCCCGGCGCCGGTGCGTGTGACATGTGCTTCCATCCGCCCGAAACGGTACCCGTGGGCAGGACCGCGCGCGCCCCGACTCGTAGCCTTTCCTGATGCTCCGTCGCCTCGCCACGTTCGCAGTCCGTCACCGCAGGTTCATGGTGCTCGGCATCTGGTTGCCCGTCGCCGTGCTCATCACCGTGGCGAGCGGGGCCATCGGCAACGATTTCCGCACGGAGTTCAGCCAGCCCGACAGCGAGGCCAGCATCGCCCAGGAAATGCTCGCGAAGGTCAGCCCGGGCGAGGGCGGAATCACCTCCCAGGTCGTCGTGAAGGCCGGCGCGGGCATCGACGACCCCGCGGTCAAGACCGCCCTCTCCGGGGCGGTCAAGAACCTCTCCGCACTGCCGGGCGTGAGCGTGCAGGGCCCGTACGAGTTCGCCAACCAGGTCAGCAGGGACCGCACCATCGCGTTCATCCAGGTCAACTCTGCGCGCGGCGAGCGCGACTCGATGGTGGAGATGGGCGACTCCATCAAGGAGGCCACAACGGACCTCCGCGCCGCCGTGCCCACCGTCGCGTACGGCGGAGTGGCGTTCGAGGAGTTCGAGCTTCCCGAGAGCGAGGCCCTCGGCCTGCTGGCCGCGGTCATCATCCTCGTCATCGCCTTCGGCTCGGTCGTCGCCATGGGTCTGCCCATCGGCATCGCGCTGCTCGGCCTGCTCATCGCATCGGGGATCGTCGCAGTCGTGAGCAACCTCATGTCCATGCCCAACGAGGCCACCTCCATGGTCGCAATGATCGGTCTCGGGGTGGGCATCGACTACGCGCTCTTCATCGTCACCAGGTTCCGCGAGGCACTGCACGACGGGCTGTCGGTCGAGGAGTCCGTGGTGGAGGCAATCGACACCTCGGGCCGCGCGGTCCTCTTCGCCGGCATCACCGTGATAATCGCCCTCCTCGGCCTCATGTCAATCGGGCTCGCGTTCGTCAGCGGGTTCGCCGTCGCGATGGCCATCGGTGTGGCCATCATGATCGTCGCGGCCATCACCCTGCTCCCGGCACTCCTCGCGATGCTCGGGACGCGGATCGACAACACCACGTACGCCGCCGTCATCACGCTGTGCACGGTGGTGGTTGCCGGAATGGTCGCCATCTTCGCCCACAGCGTGGCGGTGCTGCTCGCCGGCGCCGTCATCGGCGCGGCCGTCCAGGTTGCCCGGGTGTTCGTCCCGTCCCTGCGCCGCCCCATCCCGCACCGGGCCCAGAACAACCACCAGCACACGGTGTGGTGGCGGTGGAGCCGCGTTGTGCAGCGCCACCCGTGGAGGTCGCTCCTCGCCTCGGTGATCGTCCTCGGCGCGATGTCCATGCCCGTGTTCTCGCTGCGTCTCGGTTTCAGCGACTACGGCAACGCGAAGGAGGACACCGACGTCCGCCGCGCGTACGACCTCATCAGCGAGGGTTTCGGACCGGGTTTCAACGGCCCGCTGTACATCGCAGTCGGCGGGTCCACGCCGGCCGACCCCGCCGCGATGAAGTCGTTTGCGGGTGCGATCTCCTCGGCCGACGGCATCGCGGCCGCCGTGCCCGTCCCCCTCCCCAGCAAGGAGGTCGGCATGGTCATCGCCTACCCGACCACGGCACCGCAGGACGAGGCAACGAGCGACCTCGTGCACCGGCTGCGCGAGGAGGTCATCCCCGCGACAGGTGCCGACGCCTATGTCGGCGGCTTCACGGCGACCGGCATCGACTTCTCCGACTACCTCACCAAACGCCTCTTCTCGCTGATCGCCATCGTGCTCGTGCTGTCGTTCGTTCTGCTCATGGCCGTGTTCCGCAGCGTCCTCGTGCCCCTGAAGGCGGTGCTCATGAACCTGTTGTCGGTGGGCTCCGCGTACGGGGTCATCGTGGCGGTGTTCCAGTGGGGCTGGATGGCCGACCTGTTCGGCGTCGGGAAGCCCGGTCCCGTGGAGGCCTGGGCGCCGATGTTCCTCTTCGCCATCGTGTTCGGCCTGTCCATGGACTACGAGGTGTTCCTCCTCTCGCGCATGAAGGAGGAGTTCGACGCGACGGGCGACAACGCCAAGGCGGTGGCCGACGGCGTCGCGGCGACGGCGCGCGTCATCACGGCAGCGGCCCTCATCATGGTGTGCGTGTTCGCCGCCTTCGTGCTTGCCCCCGACCGCCAGCTGAAGCTCTTCGGCATGGGCATGGCGGTGGCCGTGTTCATCGACGCCACCATCGTCCGCATGGTCCTCGTGCCCGCCACCATGGAACTGCTCGGGGACCGGAACTGGTGGATCCCGCGGTGGCTCGACAAGGTGCTGCCCCGCATCCACGTCGAGGGCAAGCACCACACCCACGTCATCAACTGACCGAGCCGGCCCTTTCTGCGGGTGCTGCCCGCAAAGCCTTGCGGCACAAGGATTTCCCGACAAGGGTAGGAAACGGCGCCACGACCACCCATACCCTGTCCCCCCATGGCCAAGTCCCTCGTCATCGTCGAATCGCCCGCCAAGGCCAAGACGATCGCCCGGTACCTGGGGTCTGATTTCGACGTCAGGGCCTCCGTCGGCCACGTCGCCGACCTGCCCAGCAAGGGCCTGGCCGTGGACGTGGACAACGGTTTCAAGCCCGAGTACGAGCTCACCGTCAGGGGCCGGAACGTGGTGAAGGACCTGCGCGCCGCCCTGAAGAACGCCGACGCCCTCTACCTCGCGACGGACGAAGACCGCGAGGGCGAGGCGATCAGCTGGCACCTCCTCGAGTACCTGAAGCCGCGGGTGCCGGTGCACCGCATGGTGTTCCACGAGATCAACGCTTCGGCCATCAAGGAGGCCGTGGCCAACCCCCGCGGCATCGACTACGGCCTGGTCGACGCCGCCGAGACCCGCCGCATCCTCGACCGACTGTTCGGCTACGAGGTGTCCCCCGTGCTGTGGCGACGCGTCAACCGCGGCCTCTCGGCCGGCCGCGTGCAGAGCCCCGCCCTGCGGCTCATCGTGGAGAGGGAGGAGGAGCGCCGCACGTTCGTGGCCGCCGACTACTTCTCCCTGCAGGCCCACACCGGCACGTCCCCCGCGTTCACCGCCCGGCTCGTGTCACTCTCGGGCACCCGCGTGGCCACCGGGCGCGACTTCGACCAGACGGGTGCCGCCCGCACCGACGTCTTCGTGCTGGACGCCGGCCGTGCAGACGAACTCGTCGCGGGTCTCGCGGGCGTGGACCTCACGGTCCTGAAGGTCGACCCCAAGCCGTACCGCTCCTCACCGAAGGCACCGTTCACCACCAGCACGCTCCAGCAGGAGGCCGGCCGCAAGCTGCGCCTCTCCAGCCGGGCAGTCATGAGCACCGCCCAGTCGCTGTACGAGCGCGGCTACATCACCTACATGAGGACCGACAGCGTGGTGCTCAGCGACGAGGCAGTCTCCGAGATCCGGGCCCACATCGTGAAGGAGTACGGCAACGACCACGTCACGCCGACGAAGCGCACCTTCCCGAACAAGTCGAAGAACGCACAGGAGGCCCACGAGGCCATCCGTCCCGCCCTGCCGCTGCGCACGCCCCAGCAACTGCAGGGCGAACTGAACGGCCAGGAGCTCAGCCTCTACCGCCTCATCTACCAGCGAACGCTCGCCTCGCAGATGCCCGATGCCACCGGCACAACCGTGACCGTCAGGTTGGGCGCGACTGCCGCTGATGCGCAGCGCTCGGAGTGCGAGTTCACCGCGAGCGGAACAACCATCACGTTCCAGGGTTACCGCGCCGCGTACGAGGAATCGGTCGACGAGGGCGAGAACAACGAGGACGAGGACAGCGCGCTCCTCCCCGCGCTCTCCGAGGGCCAGTCGGTGCCGGTGCGCGACTACGAGTCCGCGTCGCACAACACCACCCCGCCCGCGCGCTACACCGAGGCGTCCCTCGTGAAGGTGCTCGAGGAGAAGGGCATCGGCCGTCCGTCCACGTGGGCGTCCATTTTCACCACGCTCCTCGACCGTGGCTACATCTGGAAGAAGGGCACGTCACTGGTGCCCACGTGGGTCGCGTTCGCGGTGATCACGCTGCTGCGCGACAACTTCGCCAGGCTCGTCGACTACGACTTCACCGCCAAGGTCGACGAGGACCTCGACTCCATCTCGCGCGGCGAGCAGCAGAAGGAGTCCTGGCTGCACCACTTCTATTTCGGCGACGACAGCAACGAGGGCCTGAAGGGCATCGTTGCGGCGCGGCTCGATTCGATCGACGCCGCGAAAGTCAACACCTTCAGCGTGGGCACGCACCCCGACACCGGCGAGACCATCGTGGTGAAGCCCGGTCAGTACGGCCCGTTCGTGCGCTGCGGCGAGAACACCGCCGGCGTCCCCGACACGCTCGCACCCGACGAACTCACGGTCGAGGTTGCCGTCGCCCTGCTGAACGCACCGAAGGGTGACACCCCCATCGGCGAGTGGAACGGTCATCCCGTGTTCGCCAAGTCGGGGCGCTTCGGCCCCTACGTGCAGTGGGGCACCATGGACGAGCCCCCTGCCGGTCTCGAGAAGCCGAAGATGTCGTCGCTCTTCAAGACGATGAACATCGAGCGCATCACCCTGCAGGACGCGATCGACTTGCTCTCGTTGCCGCGCACCGTCGGCAACGACCCCGCCGACGGCGAACCCGTCACCGCACAGAACGGCAGGTACGGCCCGTACATCAGCAAGGGCAAGGAGAGCCGCTCGCTGCAGAACGAGGAGCAGCTGCTCACCGTCACCATCGACGAGGCGCTCGCGCTCCTGGCCCAGCCGCGCGTGTTCGGACGCGGCCGCGCGGCGGCCAAGCCGCCGCTCCGGGAGTTCGGCAACGACCCCGTCAGCGGCAAGCCGGTCGTCGGCAAGGAGGGACGCTTCGGCGACTACGTCACCGACGGCGAGACCAATGCGGGCCTCGGCAAGGGCGACCGCATGGAGGCCATGACCAACGAGCGCGCCTACGAACTGCTGCAGCTGCGCCGCGACTACATCGCCGAGAACGGCGGCCCCAAGAAGAAGCCCGGTTCCCGCGCGGGCGGCGCCACGAAGAAGGCAGCACCGAAGAAATCCGTGACCAAGAAGCCCGCGTCAAAGAAGTCTGCTGCCAAGAAGTCCCCCGCGAAGAAGAAGGCGGCACCGAAGAAGCCGCCCCACGACGGACCGGACGGCGAGTGACCGCCCGTTACATCGCGCTCGAGGGCCTGGAGGGCTGCGGCAAGAGCACCCACACGAAGCGCCTCGGCGAGCACCTCGGCGCCGTCATCACCCGCGAGCCCGGCGGCACGCGCATCGGCGGGTTGCTGCGCGGCATCCTCGCCGACACCGACAACACCGACATGGACCCGCGCACGGAGGCCCTTCTCATGGCGGCCGACCGGGCCCAGCACATGGCCGAGGTCATAAAGCCCGCGCTCGCCCGCGGCCAGCACGTGGTCAGCGACCGCAGCATCTACTCCACGCTCGCCTACCAGGGCCACGGCCGGCGCCTCGGCACGCCGGACCTGCTCGCGATCAGCACCTGGGCTCTCGACGGACGCCTTCCCGATCTCGTGGTGTTCATCGACGTGCCCACGGAGATCCTCAACCAGCGTCTCGCCAAGCGGAACCTCGACCGCTTCGAGCGCGAGGGCGCCGAGTTCTTCGCCCGCATCAACGACGGCTTCCACCAGTTGATCGCCGCCGACCCGGACCGGTTCGTCGTGGTCGACGGAACCGCCCCGAAGGACGACGTCGAGGCCGACATCCGCGCGCGCGTCCGCGACAGACTCTCTCTGTAATCTTCGGCAATGGTCCAGGGGTCAGCATCGGTGTGGTCGGCTGTCGCCGGCCAGGCACCGGCGGTCGACCTTCTGCGACGTTCCGCCGCCAGCCCGCTCCACGCCTATCTCCTGCTCGGGCCCGAGGGGTGCGGCAAGGAGGTCGCCGCCCGTGCCTTCGCCGCGGTACTCCTCTCCGGCACGGATGATCCCGCTGACCGCACCAACGACCTGGTCATGCGGGGAATGCACGCCGACGTGCACGAGGTGCGCCGTGACGGTGCGTCGATCCTCGCGGGCCAGGCAGACGACGTGGTGCAGATGGCCAACACCACGGCGGTCGAGGGCCGACGCAAGGTGATCATCATGCACGAGGTCAACCTCATGGCGCCCTCCGCTGCGGTGCGCCTGCTGAAGACCATCGAGGAACCCGCCGAGGGCGTCCACTTGGTCCTCCTCGCCGACCAGATGGTCGATGTTCTCGTCACGATCGCCTCACGCTGTCTCACCGTGCACTTCGGTCTTCTCGACCCCGCCACCATCGTCGATGCGCTCGTCGCGTCCGGTACCGGCCGCACCGCCGCCGAGACCGCCGCGGCCGCGGCGCACGGCAGTCTCGACCGGGCCCGCCTTCTCTCCACCGACACGCAGCTCGTGCGCCGCCGCGAGTCGTTCGCGTCCATCCCGCGCCGGGTAGACGGGTCCGGGGCCACGGTCATCGCGATCGTCGAGGAGATCCTCGGTCTCATCGACGAGGCGGCCGAACCGCTCGAGCGCCGGCACGAGCAGGAGGTGGCGGAGTTCGAGGCGAACATGGCCGCAATGGGCGTGAAGCGCGGCGGAAGGAAAGCGCTGGAGGAACGGCACAAGCGCGAGTCGCGCCGGCACCGCACCGACGAACTGCGGGCTGGGCTCGTCGAGGTCGCCTCGGTGTACCGCGACGAGCTGGTGTCGGGCCGGCACATCCACCACCCCGAGGGCTACGTCGCCGCGGTCGAGCGGATCCACACCGCTCTCGGCCGCCTCTCCCTGAACGTGAACGAGACCATCCTGCTGCGCGACCTCATCTGGTCACTCCCCAGCCTCGGCACCGACGCCGCACTGCAGTTCACCGAGTCCCGCTA
>RFZO01000311.1 GCA_009920715.1 Actinomycetota bacterium
CGCCCGCGGTGCAGGCCTACAAGCTCTCCTTCGAGCCGGTGCTGTTCGTTGCCGGTGCGGACGGTGTCATCACGAACCGACTGGACGGCGTGTTCGACCGTGCGGAGATCGCCGAGGTTCTCGCCTCGGCCGGGATCAGCTGAAGGACTTGCCGCAGCCGCAGGAGCGAGTGGCGTTGGGGTTCGAGATGCTGAACCCCGCCTCGGTGAGGCTGTCCTTGTAGTCGAGGCTGGCGCCCACGAGCATCGGGGCCGAGGCCGGGTCGACGACCACCCTCACCGCGCCGAACGTGAGGACCTCGTCGTCGGGGGCGATCTCGGAGTCGAAGTACATGTCGTAGCTGAAGCCGGAGCAGCCGCCGGACTTCACGGCCACGCGCAGCGCGAGCTCGCCCGCGCCTTCGGCCTCGATGAGCTGTGCGACTTTCGTGGTGGCTGTCTCGGTCAGGGTGATCATGGTGGTCTCCTTGTGCATCTGCCTGGCGGGTGGCCCGCCTGTTGGAACAGCGTGTAGCCCCAGTTTATGCCGAAACCGGCCTGCCCGGCATCGCCGTACACTTCACCGCGTGAGCCAGCGCACCCCCGGGGCACCCACGGTCGACGAGGTCCGGAACCTCCTGCGGGCCGTGATCGACCCGGAACTGGGCTCCAACATCGAGGACCTCGGGATGGTCGACTCCGTCACCATCGCGGACGGGATCATCACCATCGGGGTCAAGCTCACCATCCGGGGCTGCCCCCTCCGGGCCCAGATTCAGAAGGACATCAAGAGCCGGCTGGAAGTCCACCCCTGGGTGCAGAAGGTCAAGATCGACTGGGGCGAGATGACCGCCGAGGAACGTTCCGAGGTGATGACGAAAGCCCGCTGGAACGCCAAGGAGAACGCCGCACCCACCGCCGTGCCCGAGCGGGCGAGAGTGCTGGCGGTGGCCAGCGGCAAGGGCGGCGTCGGCAAGAGCTCGGTCACCGTGAACATCGCTGCGGCGCTCGCGGCACGGGGCCGGACGGTGGGCGTGCTCGACGCCGACATCTGGGGGTTCTCGGTGCCGCGCATGCTGAACATGCCCGACCGTCTCGAGGCGCGCAACGTGGAGGGGCGCGACAAGCCCGCGATCATCCCCAACGAGCGCCGTGTGGGTGACGGTCTCCTGAAAGTCGTGTCCACCGGGATGCTCGTGGAGGACGAAGGGACCGCGCTCATGTGGCGGGGCCTGATGCTCACCAAGGCAGTCGAGCAGTTCCTGAACGACGTGCACTGGGGTGACATCGACTTCCTCGTCATCGACATGCCGCCGGGCACAGGTGACGTGCAGATGGGCCTGGCGCGGATGCTCCCGCGCACCGACCTCCTCATCGTGACCACACCGGCCGTGAGCGCACAGAAAGTGGCCATCCGCGCCGCCGACATGGCGCGGCGCAGCTTCCTGCGCGTCGCCGGCGTCATCGAGAACATGAGCAGCTTCACGTGCGAACACGGCGAGTCGTACCCGCTCTTCGGCGTCGGCGGCGGCCAGGCACTCGCGGACGAGATCGGCGTGGAACTACTCGGCCAGGTCCCGATCGAGCCGTCGGTTGCCGCCGGAGGCGACGCGGGAGAACCGGTGAGCATCTCCGGACTCGGTTTCGCGGCCGGTGTCTTCGGTCTTTTTTT
>RFZO01000312.1 GCA_009920715.1 Actinomycetota bacterium
GTTCCCCGGGTGGGACAACCTGGGCGCGTGCGCGCTGGTGGCGCTGGTGTCGATGCTGGCCGGGTGGTCGATCTTCACGAAACTGTCGCGCCGGTTCGCCGAGGAGCTGTAGCTCACATCCTGCGCAGCCGGCGCAGCTGGCTGGCGATGTAGGGGCGGGCACGGCGCAGACCGCCCCGCTCGGTGATGGCGGCCTGCAGGCGCTCGAGCCCCGCGATGACCACGTCGGTGCGCGGGGCGCGCCCGAGGCCCCGGCAGTCCTGCAGCCACCCGGCGAGGGTCTGGTGGCCGCGCTCGTTGTTGCAGCGCCGGCAGGCGGCCAGTTCGTTCTCGATCCAGCTGGGCCCGCCCTTGATGCGGGGCACCATGTGCTCTGTTGTCGGGGGGTTCAGGGCCCCGGGGGAGGCGTCCAGCGGGGCCGAGCACCACACGCACCAGGGGCCGTCCCGCTCCAGGATGAGGTCCATCCGCTCGCGCCTGTTCGGCTGGTGAGTGCCCACGCAACCCACCCTGCCACGGTGCGCGCGGGGCGGGCCACATGGCGGCCGTGGCTGGGGTTGTGGGGGTGTATAAGCATTTGCTTATATTTTGGCCGGGCGGTCGGCAGTGACCGTCCACTGGGAGATTCTCGAGACAACTGAATTTGCGGCGTGGTTCGAGGCGCTGACACGGAAGCAACAAGCGGCTGTCATCGAACGGGCGAATTGCTTACGGGAACGTGGACCCCTCTTGAATCGCCCCTTGGCAGACCGGGTGCACTCGAGTCGACATCATCACATGAAAGAGCTGAGAGTTTCCTCGGCAGGGGCAATCAGAATTCTCTTCGCCTTTGATCCACTAAGGCGCGCAGTTCTGCTGTGGGGCGGTGACAAGGCCGAAGGGAGCAGATGGAACGAGTGGTACGAGGTTGCTGTCCCCATCGCCGACAACATCTTCGATCGGCACCTGAGAGAAATGGAGAGATGATGACAAGTGAGCTGAGGAGATTCTTCGACAGCCCCGCCGTTCGCGAAATCTTGGAGAATCCGCAGTACGAACGTTTGCGTCAGGAGGCAAACGACGACATGTGGCATGAGGTCACGGCGTACTGGCTGAACGTGAACCGGAAACGACGCAGAGTCACGCAGAAGCAGATTGCTAAGTCCCTGGGGATCACGCAACCGGGTGTCTGCCAGATGCTGAAGAGACCTGCCACCATCGGGAAACTCTGGCGGCTGTGCAGGGCGATGGGCGGGGAGCTGGAGGTCAACTTCGTTGTCGACGGGAAGAGGTACCCGCTGCTGGGGGAGCCGGACCCGTCCGACCCCGATGCATGGATGCTCTCGCCCACTGCCGAGGGTCGGGCGCAACAGTGATTGTGGGGAGGTTCGCGCCGTCGCCCACGGGTTTCCTCCACCTGGGCAACTTCCGCACGGCGCTCGTTGCGTACCTGTCGGCCAAGCGCAACGGGGACGACGGTGGCAGGTTCCTCGTGCGGTTCGAGGACCTCGACAGGGTCACCTCGTCCCCGCGGATGGCCGCACTGCAGATGCTGGAGCTGGGTGACCTGGGCGTGAAGGCCGACGAGCCGCCGGTCTTCCAGAGCAACCGGTTCGCGCTGTACGACGCGGCAATCGAGAAGCTCACCGAGCGGGGTCTCACCTACCCGTG
>RFZO01000313.1 GCA_009920715.1 Actinomycetota bacterium
GAAAGAGTTTTCGAAACGTGATGTTCAAAGAATGCGAAACCTAATCACTGGTAAATCTGGTGATAGAACCCAAGTCCAAGCAGGCTGGGAAAGTAAAACACAAGATCATAAAGAAGGTGATGTTTGGGAAGAAGATGGAAAGAAGTGGACCATCAAGAACGGCATCAAACAATCTATTACTAAGCTAGACAAACTTAAGCATTTAGCAGTACTTCCTATCTCTTGCCCAAACTGTAAGAAGCCAATGAAGGTGAATGAGCTTAACAAGAAGATGTATGCTATTCACCAAATGTGCCTTGATTGTGTTGTTGAAATGGAGACTAGGCTTAAAGCAGAAGGTAAGTTTGAAGACTATCAAAGAAACATTCTTAATTCTAACAAGAATGCTAGTCTAGAAGACTTTGAAAGGGCTTTAGACTCATGGCTTGAAGAGAAAGACACCTTTGTTTCTGAGCAAGGTGATATTGAATCTTGGTCTGGTGGAGACAAACAGGCAGCATATGAAGAGCTCAAGAAGAGGATCCAAGAATGGAAGAAGTACGATATTTATTAGTAAATCTTAAAAGTATATGCCAGCTACATCTAAACAACAGCAAAAGTTAATGGGTATTGTTCATGCCCTACAAACTGGCCAAATGAAACCAGGTAAAGCTTCTAAACAAGCTCAAGCAATGGCAAAATCAATGAAGAAGTCTGACGTAAAAGACTTTGCTTCGACTAAACATAAAGGTCTTCCTAAGAAGGTTAAGAAAGAAGAAATGACACTAGAGATTCCTAAAATGTACATGGTACGTAAGCCAATGGAAGGTCTTACTGTTGATAAGATGGTATATGAGATCAATCCTCTAGAAGGAATCCAGCCTCTTAATATTGAAATGAACGATGTTCATACTGTACATGCTACACCTGAAGATGCACAAGCTATTGCTGCTGAAGCATATCAAAAGTATTGTGATGAGGCAATTGCTCTAGAAGAGAAGAAAGACGCTACTTCTGGTAAAATCAAGAAGGCAATTGATCAGCTTGAAAAGAAGCGTAAAGAGCATTTAACTCTAGCTAAAGATGATCCTAAGAGTGCCTCTAAACATAAAGAGCATATCGCTAAGATTGCTACACAGATCGATGATTTAATGACTAAGTTAGAGAGAATCGAGAAGAGCAAGAAAGAGATTAAGAAAGCTGAAGATAAAAAAGATAAATAATGGATCAAGTAGGACTATTCATAGGAACATTAATGCAGTCTCGTAACCAGGCTCACATCTACCATTTACAGGTACAAGGTTCTGGTGCATTTGCAGCGCATAAAGCACTTCAAGAGTATTATGAAGGAATTGTTCCTCTATTAGATACTATTGCTGAAGGTATTCAAGGCCGTTATGGTATCATAACAGGCTACAAGATGGCTGATACTATTCGTGAAGATAACAATGCTAGAATGTACTTTGATGGTTTAGCTAAGTTTGTTGAGGCTATCAGAAAGCAAATCCCACAAGATTCTTACATTCAGAACCAAGTTGATACTGTAGTTGAGCTAATTGAATCAACTAAGTATAAGCTTAAATTCTTGCAATAATGAAACAACCTTCAATCGACCAAATTAAAAAGGGTATTGAAGTTGAGATGGAGCATACTGACGACAAACGCGTCGC
>RFZO01000314.1 GCA_009920715.1 Actinomycetota bacterium
CGATCCACAACTGGCACCCGACCGTAAAGCCGATAGAGCTGATGCGCTACCTATGCCGCCTCGTCACTCCGCTGGGCGGCACCGTCCTTGACCCGTTCACCGGAAGCGGCACAACGGGCTGCGCTGCGGTCCTGGAGGGCTTTGAGTTCGTCGGCGTTGAGCGCGAGGCCGAATACGCGCAGATCGCCGAAGCGCGCATTGCCTGGTGGGAGAAGCATCGGGCGCAGGGCGACACCGACGACATCATGCGCGCCGCAGGTAAGCGTGAAGAGACTGAGCAGGACGGGCAACTCGGGCTACTGGACGAGGCGGCATGAGCGAGTGCATCTTCACCGCCCCGTGCCCGGCCGGCTACCTCGAGGTGCGCGTCGGCTGGCATCACGACCAGCGCGGCAACGCCTCCTACTTCGGTCGGGTCTGGGAGAACGGCGACGAGGAGCAGGAGCTGCTGGACGTCGGCTGCGTGCTTATTGACCCGATACCGACGATCGGCGAGCTGAAGCGCCGGATGGGCGACTACGCGCAGTTCTTGCCCGTCGACCTTCACATCCCGCACGACCACACAAGCGAGCTGCGCTATGTGCGGCTCATCGGTGACCGCGAGCCCTACATGCGTCACTACGCGATTAGGAAGCCATGACCGCGCACGATCGCCTGAAGCGCATCGGCATCGTGCCGACCATCGACGCCGAGCGCGCTTATCGCCTCGGCCAGCAGGATGCGCGCGAGGAGATAACCCGCCTGCAGAACGAGCTGGACGTACTGAGGGCCCGCATGACCGAGATAGGGCTGCTGGCCTCAAGGCGCGGCAGGTGAGCATCAAGGCCGACCGCAAGCGCATCAGGGGCGCCATCATGGCGCAGCTTGGCCGTCAGCAGATGACCTTCGACGAGCTCGCCGACGAGCTGGACCACATCGCCGCCCGCAACATCATCCGCCGCGAGCTGCTGCGTATGGTCGGCCAGGACCTTATCTGCTCGCTGGAGACCAAGGGCAAGCACGACCTCTTCGAGACGTGGACCCGCGCCATTGAGCGCGTCAAGGCCAACAACGCCGGCCGCCGCCACGTCGTTAGCAGCCGTATCCGAAGGGGAGAGCGCGTGGGCTGAGTAATGATGTCGCCGGCCAGGCTGGCGCGGATCGCATACCTGGACCTCGAGGGAAGCGTCCTACATCCCGTGAACGGCACGGGTGATACAGGCAACGTGCGTCCGGGCCTCAATCCGTTGGCCCAGGAGCAGCAGCGAACCTCTGGAAGGCAGACGTCGCTAGGCGTGAGGCTGGCAGAGTGGGAGAGCGCACGGGACGATGCGAGTAGCACCGCGTTACACATGGGAGATAAGGGAGTTGTACGCCTTGATTCGTGTCGGCACCGAGGGAAGGGACGAGGCCCGCTGGCAGGGCCGAGTAACTCCGTCCGGTCGACCGCGTACCTTTAATCACGTTCCCCCCGGAAAAGGGCGTAGTGCGTCCGCAATCGGGTGGAATACATAGCGTCCTGGACGGGACGCGCTTCATAGCCTCGGCTCCCCGTTTCTTAGGGTTAGGCGGAGCCGAGCATGACTTCGGACCGGCCAGCGTGCCGGTCTTTTACGTGGCAGGGAGCGAGGACTACATGCGT
>RFZO01000315.1 GCA_009920715.1 Actinomycetota bacterium
ACCCTGTTCGGTACCGAGTGAGGTGACCCGTGTCCAATTTCCTCCTGACCATCCTCGCCGCATACGGCATCTGCTTCGGCCTGATGAACGACAAGGCTGCGTTCATCACCGGCCCCCTCCGTCGCATCCCCCTGTTCCCCGACGACCAGGGTCAGACCTTCTTCGCCCGGATGCTGTCGTGCCCGTACTGCACGGGGTTCCATGCGGGGTACATTGCGTGGTTCATGATCCACGCGCACGTCGTCCTGACGGCCCCCTCGTGGGGGATGATCGGCGAGGTGGTCGCCACCGCGTTCGCCTCGAGTGCGGCCTGCTACCTGTTGGACATCACGGCGGAGTGGGTCGAACACTGGTCGAGTGGCGAGTGAAGAAGCCCACCGGCGTCATGTGCCCCGTGGACATGGGCGGCTGTTCCCCGTTCGGGGAATACGTCAATGCGTTCCGCGTGATGTCGGACAGCGACGGCGAACTCCTGCTCGACTTCTGCATCTACTCGGCGCGGGAGAACAAGGCGCAGGTCGTCTCCCGCATCCGCGTGGCGGCGTCCTTCCTGACGGACATCCACGAACGCATCGGACGCGGCATCACGGAGATCCGTTCGTCGGGGGCGACCAAGGGTGCGTCCAACCCGACGCCGCCCATCTTCCTGTTTCGGCGTCCCGTGGACGAGGACGAGGGGGACAACTGACATGCCCATCGGACGCCTGAACAATGCCATCGGCACGGGGGCCTACGTCACCGTGCCCGGCGCGTCCGGCCAGGCCTCAGGTCCGGTGGCCACGGGCGAGGCCGTCGCCATCACGGACGTCGGAATCGTCCCGTGCTCGGTGACCCAGTACGGGGCATCGTTCGTCGGGTTCTCCCTCGCCGATGCGGCTACCGGGAAGCCCGTCGCCGTCACATCCATGCGCGGGTCCATCGTTGAGCCCCTAACGGAAGACGGTGGGCCGATGACCCCGAACCTCCCCGTGTTCCTGTCCATGACGCCTGGGCGAGTGTCCCAGGCCCCGCCACCCGTCACCACGGGGTTGATGGTGTTGAAGGTTGGGGTGGCCATCAGTCCGACCCAGATGGTGCTGCTGACCGATTTCCGCGTCCTTCGGTAGTGTGTGGTCTCGGAGGTATGTTCGGATATGCGCGAGCGGGTAGAAACGTCGGACGTTCGGTTCGCCGATGAGGCACTGCGGACGGGGGCGTTTGCCAACGCGTTCCGCCTGACCCCTGACAACGATGGGGAGTGCTTCCTCGATTTTTGCGTGTACTCACCCAGCGAGGACTGTGCGTGCATCGTGGCTCGTGTTCGGGTACGCACCGACTTTGTGCCGGTCATCATCCACCGCCTCGGCGAGGGACTGCAGGACCTGACCACCATCCACCAACCTCCCCGTGGCACCGGGGACGGCGACAACTGACGGAGACATCATGGACATCCAGTTCACCAAGGGCAATTTCATCACCTTCACGGCGATCAAGCGGGTCCACCTCGGCGCGGTCGAGGTGGACGTGTACGATGGAGACTCGTTCGAGTACGACGGTCAGACCCTCCGCCTGGGTGGCAAGGAGTACAACGTCCCGAACCTCCGTGCCGGCGTCCGCGCCGGGTGGTTCACCGCCGATGCG
>RFZO01000316.1 GCA_009920715.1 Actinomycetota bacterium
AGCATCAGCAAGTTTTGCTTTAGTTAGTGGAAGCTACTCTCAATTTAGTCAATCATACAACACTGGCTCATTCACTGGTAGCTTTACTGGTAGATTATTTGGTACTGCCAGTTGGGCAGTATCAGCGTCACATGCTCCTACAGCATTAACAGCTTCTTATGCTTTACAGGCATTAAGCTCATCATATGCTTTAACTGCTTCTTTTGCAGCAAATGTACCTGCTACTGCATCATATGCACTACAAGCTTTAAGCTCGTCTTTTGCTACTACAGCATCATTTGTAGCCAATGCACAGACAGCCAGCTATGTACTTCAAGCAGTATCATCTTCTTTTTCTACTACAGCATCTTATTCTGTATCAGCCTCTTTTTCCCAGACTGCATCATATGCACAAAACGCACAAACAGCAAGTTACGTTTTAAATGCAGTATCAGCATCGTTTGCTCAAACCGCGTCTTACGTACAAAATGCTCAGACTGCTAGCTATGTTCTAAATGCAGTATCATCTTCTTTTGCTACGAATGCTCAAACTGCTTCTTATGTACTAAATGCTATTAGTGCAAGCTATGCCGCTACAGCTTCTTCAGCAGACAGCTTCTTAGTTAGACAAAATGTAACAGCGTCTAATGCGCTTATTACAGGAACACTTACTGCTCAGACTATCATTGCTCAGTATATAACATCATCTACTGAGTTTATTACAGGCTCTACTAAGTTTGGGACTCTATTAACAGATACTCATCAGTTCACTGGTTCTGTTAGTGTTACAGGAAGCCTATCTGTTAACAATAGCCCTGTTATAACTAATGCTACGTTTACACCAGTATCAAGCTCTGTATCTACTAGGCTTACTAATCTTGAGTCTACTGCAAGTGTACTTACAACAGCTAGTGCAAGTTTTGCATTAGTATCATCAAGCTTTGCCAGTACATCAGCATCTTTATCTACTAGAACAACTAATTTAGAGTCGACAGCGTCTGTATTAACATCGGCGTCTGCATCATTCTCTACTAGAGTAACGACACTTGAGAATGCATCTGCTTCTTTTGCACAACAGTCTGGTTCAAATAGTACTAGACTTACTAACCTTGAATCTACTGCATCTGTTCTAACATCTGCTTCAGCTTCATTTGCCTTAGTTAGTGGAAGTTATTCTTCTGCGTCAAGCTCACTTTCTACAAGAGTAACAAGACTAGAGTCAACAGCATCAGTATTAACTACTGCTTCTGCATCATTTGCCTTAGTTAGTGCAAGCTACTCACAGTTTAGTCAGTCATATAATACAGGTTCATTTACAGGTAGCTTTACTGGTTATTTATTTGGTACATCTAGTTGGTCAGTTTCATCATCATACGCGCCACAATCAATATCTGCGTCTTATGCTTTAACAGCATCTTATGTTAACCCATTAGTACAAAATGTACAGATCACAGGATCATTAAATGTAAGTGGATCTCAAACATTTGTTGGTACTTCAACTAGTACAGGAACTCAGATAGTAACAGGTAGTCTAGTTACGTCAGGGTCAAATACCTTGATTGGTAACACTTATTTGACAGGGTCTGTTAACATTACTGGATCTACTACTCAAATAGGTAACAATACTCTACTTGGTAACAC
>RFZO01000317.1 GCA_009920715.1 Actinomycetota bacterium
CCGCGGCCCGTGCCGACATCGTCGTCGAACTTGACCACGACGACGAGCTGATGCCCGACGCCCTGCAGGTCATCGTCGACACGTTCCAACGCATGCCGTGGGTCGGGTTCGTCTACTCGAAGTTCGCCGAGGTCAAGGCCGACGGCACGTGCAACGAATACAACTCGTACCTGTGGAACTATCAGACCGTCGAAAAGGACGGCCGCACGTTCCGGGTCGGCGACCTCCACGACATCGAAGGCAAGGCGATCGTCAACGGCAAAGAGGACCCGACGATCATGCACATGGGCCTGTGCCCGAACCACGTCCGAGCGTGGCGGCGCTCCGAGTACTTCGCCATCGGGGGCTACCGCGACCTGCCGTGGTGCGACGACTACGACCTCATGCTCCGTTGGCGGCTGCGTTCAAGGACGCGCATGCACGGCATCGACGAGCTGCTCTACGTGCAGTACATCGGCGACTCGACGTGGGTCAAAGACCCGGCCATGCTCACCCGCGGCATGCTGTCGGTGCAGGAGCACTACAAGGCCGATCTTGTGCGCTACCTCGGCGCTAGAATGGAGTAGTGACCGAGGCCGACATTCAGCGAAAGATCCTCGACTGGGCGGCAGAGCACCCTGACCGGGTGCCCTGCCTCTTTCGTTGCAACAGCGGCATGTTCGTCTCGTACACGGGCAACCCGGTCCGCGGTGCTCCCAAGGGCACACCCGACCTGATCGGCTACCTGCCCGACGGCCGCATGCTCGCCGTCGAGGTCAAAGGTCCGAAGGGCGTTCGACGGCCCGAGCAGACCCAGTGGATCGTCAAGGCCCGAGCGAACGGCGTCGTGGCCAACTACGTCATGAGCCTCGCCCAGTTCGTCGAGATGCTGCCCCCGGTAAACTAGGAGCATGATCTCGAAACCCGAGTACATCCCGCAAGAACCGTACAAGTGGGCGGGCGTTAAGGAGCGGTTTCTTCGGTACCTGCGGCAGGGTGCGACCCGCACTCAAGCCGCCAAGCGATGCATGATCGACCCCGAAACCGCAAGAACGTGGGCGCGGAATCCGGCGATCTTGGCAGAGTTCGTCGCCGCCGAGGAGGAGTTCTACGACCTCCTCGAGCGGTCCGTCCTGTGCAAGGACTACGTCAACCCCGAGTGTCCGGCTGGCGACAAGCCCGAGCTGCTCGTCAATCCGGACCGCGCGCTCAAGATCCTGCAGGCGCGCGCGGAGGCTTGGAAGCTAAAGCAGGCCGTCGAGCAGACTCAAAAGATTTCGATCATGGAACTGATGGAGAACTCCGAGCATGTCGGCCGAGTCACCGATCAACTCAGCGACATCGACGGCATCGAGTGATTCCAGGTTCGCCCAGAAGGTTCTAGGCTGGCAGCCATGGGAGGCGCAGGCGCGCATCCTCCGGTCGGTCCGCGATCACCGGCGGACGCTCGTCATGGCCGGTCACGCCGTCGGCAAGACCCGAACGCTCGCCTCCCTCATCATCGAGTGGATGGCCATGCGGCCCGGCGCGCGCGTCGTCTGCACGGCCTCGACGAACAAGCAGGTGCACTCGATCCTGTGGCAGGAGATCCGGAAGCTCGTCGAGCAGTCGAAGTTCATCATCGGCGGCGACCTCAAGGAA
>RFZO01000318.1 GCA_009920715.1 Actinomycetota bacterium
ACAGCCGCAGTTGTCTGCGCTGATCGTTCCCAGTCATCCGGATCTCTCTGTGCAGAAGCTGCAAGCGGTGATTGATTCCGCGAATCGCTTGCTACCTGATTATGCCCGCATAGGCCGGTGGCATGCATTGGATAAAGCATTCTCGGTAGGCGACGGTCTGCTGACGGCAAATGGTCGGCCGCGTCGCGAGCAGATCTGCGAGTTTTATCGCGACCTTATCCTTGTTCGGGGTGCAGTGGGTCAACGACATCGAGGTGGCCTACGACACGGGCATCGACCAGCCTGTCGGTTCCCCCACCGGGTGGTCGATGCAGAACGTGGGGCGCGCGGGAACCCTCTTGGTCAACCTCATCGGCGCGGGTTCGACGCTGGTGGCGAACTGTCCCGTCGTCGGCCACACGACGCACAATGGCGACCGCACGTTCCGCGCCGTCAACACCGGGTTCGGGGGCGTCCTCGTCGAGGACACCGTCGCCGCCACGTTCGTCAACTGCACGCGGGGCACCGTCGGCGGTGTCGGTGCGGGCACGCTTCGTGAGACATCCCTGGTCGGAACCGTTGGGTTCACGGCGTCTGCATCCGAGGTCGTGTCCTTCGGGGTCGCCCAGCCCGACGCATCCTACACGGTCGTCCTCGACGTCCCCACCTTGGCCGTCACCGCTGCGGTCACCTCCCGCACGGCATCCAATTTCACCGTGGAGACATCCGCCCCGTTCACGGGAAGCATCGGGTACTCCGTCGTCCGTCAGATCACCTGAGGTTCACCATGCACGATCACGACATCCCCGACGACCTGTACGCTGGCGACGAGTCCCTGGACTTCTCCGGGATGTACCTGTCCGCCGCGTCGTCGGACGGCACCGCCCCTGAGGCCCGCATCAAGGGCCGCACCTCCGTCCGCGATACCGTCGTCCGCACGGCGTCCGTGGCGTACCCGCCCGTCACGGGCACCCGCGTGTCGTTCTCGACCGAACTCGAGGCGGTGCTGTCCTACCCGAACCCGCCCGAAGGCGGGTCTACGGGCACGGTCGTCACCGTCCGCACCGCGTCGGGCGACGTCAACCACCACGCCGGCATGGTGTTCGTGCGGTGGGACGACGGGCGGATGATGCAGGTGTACGCGACCCACCTCCGCCCGTCGTCGGGTCGGCAGCGGGTCGCGGACGCCGTCGCCCGCCGCGTCGCGGGCCTGGGCGACCTCGGCGACTTCCTGAAACTCGCCAAGGACACCCTGGTCCACAAGGCGACGAAGGACCTGTGGTCCCTCAAGAAGGTCGGCGAGGACTATGTCATCGAACGGCTGTTCGACGAGACGGGCGACCCGCTGAAGGTCTGAACCCCCAGTGGGCCGCTCAGGCCCGGAGTTCCGCGAGGTGGGCCGAGAAGTCCCGCCACCCCATCCCCTCCGGCTTCGGCGGGAGCACCCGGTCGAGGTTGCTGAGGGCGGTCCAGACCGTCTGCCCGTCGTCGGTCTCGAGGCCCGCGCGCCACCCGTAGGTGCCCCGCCCGAGCCAGAACACCCGGCCCTCGGTGCCCTTCGCGACCTTGCGGCCACGGGCGACGACCGCGCGGCATCCGCGCTGCACCTCGCGGAGGCGGGCCTCGGCCTGTTCCTCGAG
>RFZO01000319.1 GCA_009920715.1 Actinomycetota bacterium
GCCTCCTGTGCGTTCTTCGACTTGTTCGCGTAGGTGCGCACGGGGCCGTTCACGAAGTCATCGCCGTACTCGGCCCGGATGTGCGCGCGCACGTCGGCGATCGCCTCGTCCGACAGGTTCGTCGAGTCGGTGCGCATGTAGGTGATGTAGCCGCGCTCGTACAGGGCCTGTGCCGTGCTCATCACCTGGCGGCTGGAGAGGCGCAGCTTGCGACCTGCCTCCTGCTGCAGCAACGACGTGGTGAACGGTGACTTCGGCGACGAGGTGTAGGGCTTCTCGTCCACAGATCGCACGGTGAGCGGCACGTCCTTCAATCCGGCCACCAGTTCGGATGCACGACCCGCATTGACCACGAGCACCTGCTCGGCGGCAGTGCCCTGCCCGTCGAAGTCCTTGCCGGTGGCGACGCGCGTGCCGTTCAGCGACACGAGCTTCGCGGTGAACGACGGGACGGTCTCGGTCACCGCCTCGAGCGAGAAGTAGTCGGCCGCACGGAACGCACGGCGCTCGCGCTCGCGGTCGACGATCAGTCGGAGCGCCGGGCTCTGCACGCGACCGGCCGACAGGCCGCGGTTGACGCGGCGCCACAGGACGGGGGAGACCTCGTACCCGTAGAGGCGGTCGAGGATGCGGCGGGTCTCGGCGGCGTCCACCAGGCCGTAATCGATGCCGCGGGGGTTCTCGAGCGCGTGCTGGATGGCGGTCTTGTTGATCTCGTGGAACACCATGCGGTGCACCGGAACGCGTGGCTTCAGGTACTCGAGGAGGTGCCAGCTGATCGCCTCGCCCTCCCTGTCCTCGTCCGTTGCCAGGTACAGGGCGTCGGCGTCCTTCAGGGCGGCGCGCAGTTCCTTGACCACGTTTCGGCCACGGTCGGTCAGCTCGTAGGAGGGCTTGAAACCGTTCTCCACGTCGACCGCCAGACCCTTGCTGGGCAGGTCCGCCACGTGGCCCACCGACGGCCGGACGTCGAACTCCGGGCCGAGGTACTGGGCGATCGTCTTGGCCTTGGCGGGCGATTCGACGATGACGAGGGACTTGGCCATGGGTGGACAGGGTAAGCGCGAAAAACTCGGTTTCTCCTCACCTCTCCACGAAACCCTTGTGGCACAAGGGTTTCCCAAGGTCCACCGGCCAACCCCGCGATGACGGGCCGTCCGCGGACCCCCGGCCGGGGCATCGAACGGCCGGTTGATGTGGGTCAGTGAACGGGATGGAGCGGCTCGTGGTGCTTGCCCTCGACGTCGATGCGGGGCAGCACCTTGTCCAGCCACTTCGGGATCCACCAGTTCCTGGCACCCAGGAGTTCCATGGTGGCGGGCACCAGGATCATGCGGACGACGGTGGCGTCCACGAACACGGCGACGGCCATTCCCATGCCGAACAGTTTCAACTGGCGGTCCGGGGCCAGCACGAACGCGGCGAACACGCACACCATGATGAGGGCGGCAGCCGTGATGACCCGGGCCGTGGCGGCCACGCCGTCGGCGACGGCGGTGAAGTTGTCGCCCGTGCGCTGGTACTCCTCTTTCATGCGTGACAGCAGGAAGACCTCGTAGTCCATCGACAGTCCGAACACGATGGCGAAGAGGAACAT
>RFZO01000320.1 GCA_009920715.1 Actinomycetota bacterium
CCGGATTCGTCCCATGTGCGCTCGACGAGGTCAAGCGTCGACGAGACGAGCCACCATGCGCGGTTGCCCGTCGACGTAAACGCCGTCGACACGTATGTGCCGGAGAGGTTCGACCCCGACAGGAAAAGGCTGCCCGACGTGACGGCCGTGTTCGACTTGCTGCCGGGGAACCCGGTGTCGGCGATGTTCTGCTTCGTCGTGTAGATCGAGGTCGGCGCTGTCGGGTCGACCCGCAGGGTCGTCGAGGATTCCGACAGGACTCCGCGCGCCGTCCTCGAGCGGACGTGCAGATAGAAGGTAGAGGTCGACGGGCACGCGACCGTGAACGTATCCGAGCGCGTGAAGCCCAGCCTAGGTTCGCCGCCAAAGATTGAACCCGAACCCGATGCGTAACGGATCTCGTACCCGTCGACTGTTTGACCGGACGGCGGCTCGATGAGCACGTGCAGCACCTGATTCGCCACGGTCGCGTACACGGCCGCAGGCGGGCTTGGGGGCGTTCGGTCGCCGCGCGGGTAGACGAATGCCTCGACGGCGTTGTCGGGCCGTCTGCGCGTCTCCTGAGCCGACACGGGCACGACCCTGACGTTGTAGGTCTGGTCGGGCTCGACGTCGAACGTGGCCGACTCTTGGAACCGGCCGACGTACTCCCAGTCCTGGCCGTCGCCGCCGACCACTCCGTACCAGACGTCGGCCTTCTGCCACGCCGTTTCGAGCCGCCATTCCGCGCGCACGCGCGCGAGCCCGCACGCTCCGGCGCAGCCTTCGGGGAACTCCTCGTAGACGCGCAGCCCGGTGACCTGCGCAGGCATCGCGCGGGGGTCGGGCATCGTGTCCGTGAACGTCTCGATCTCGCCGGGATCGTCCGTGTAGACCGTCGAGTTGTATTCGGTCGCGGTGATCCGGCGGGTGAAGTCCTCGTTGTGCGTGACGGACTGCACCTGAAAGAGCTTCGGCCAACCCGTCGCGCCGACAGCGCCGTAGCCGTAGGGGTCACCGGCGGTCGGAGTCACGCCGAGCGGCGTCGAGAACGTGATCGTCGAATGCTCGGCCTGATCGGTTCCGGTCGGCGTGCCGCTGATGACGGTGTCGACGCCGCCCGACACGACGCGAATGTAGACGGTCGCGCCCGACAGGTCGGCCGTCAGCACCTGCGTGTCGATCTGGATTGACGACGCCGAGTTGACCGCGAGGATGCGGCCGCCCTTGCCCTTGTTCGAGGCGTCGTGCTGAATGCGCACCACGTCCATCGGCATCACCGCGATGCCCTCGATGCCGACGCTAAACTCGACGGTGCGGCTCACGCTCGAGGCGATCAGGATGCGGCGCTTCGCGAGTCGGTTGGCTTGGATCGCGCGGGTGATGCCAGTGCCCGAAATCGACTCCTTGCGGACGGCCTCACCGGCGACGAGCGCCGCCGACTCGACCTGCAGGGCCTGCTCGGCCTCGTAGTTCGTGGCGGCGTTGTAGTACTGCACCTCGACGGCGTTCGGCCTCGAACGGTTGCCGAGGTACTGCACGGCGAAGTCACGCACGTTCCCCATCGAGAACACGCCTGTCACGGTCTTGGCGTTGTCCGGGATGGCCGTAA
>RFZO01000033.1 GCA_009920715.1 Actinomycetota bacterium
TGTCGATAAAGATGAAGTCCACCTCGGGCGTGGGGTACGGGCCTCCCCCAGCGTCCGTCTCGACGCGGACCGCGATGTCGACCACGACGGGCTCCTCACCCTTGAATGTGTGTGGGAAGGGGCGGATGGGGGTGTGGAGGTGGAACACGGGCATGGGTGCATCCTACGGAACGACGGGCGGGCTGTCGATGTATTCCCGCCCGTGACGGTTCACGCGGCGACCGGGAGGGTGACCCTTATGATACCCAGTCGGTCGGCACAGTCGGGACCCAGACCGGTCGCGATGGACTGCGGCACCGTGAGGCGACGGGCGCAGGCGGCGCAGCGGCCCTCGTGCCAGAACTCGAATGTGGCGGGGAAGGTGCCGCCGTTCAGGATCCGCCAGAACCAGGCGAACCCGCGCGCCCGCACGTCGTCGAATGGGACGGCAGCGGTCACGACCCCGTGCTTCCGGCACCGCTCTCGCAGGACATCCTTCTGGCGGTCGGTCAGTTCGTTGCGGGCCGCGAGGCTCGCGCAGAACCCCGCAAGCCACCGGTCGCCCGTCTCGGCGGCGACCGCCGCAAGGCCCGCCACCGCGGCACGGGGACCGGCGTAGGTGTATGCACCGTCGGCCACCGTGCCGAGGTAGGAGTAGTGGCGTCGGTCGGAGTTCTCCGTGCCCGTGAAGGCGCGGATGGTGAGGGTGCCGTCCTCCTCGCGGGTCACGTTGTAGGTGACCCGGCCGCCCGTGGCCGAGTTGCGGAGGGTGAAGTAGGCGTTGCCCGCGCCCACGAAGGCGCGGATGTCGGCGACGTCGGAGATGCGGTGGGCGGTGCTCATGTCGGGATCCTCCGTTCGCCTGGGGGTACACCGGTGGGGCCATCGGTTGGACCACTATTCGAGATGTCCGGGTGGAGGATGACCATGCGCCGATTCGCACTGGACGCCCAGGGGATGTCCGAGGAAGGGCTCTCGCGGATTGCGGACGTCCTGTCGTCCCTGGTGGACTCGATGGACGATGAGTCCGTCGCGTTCGGGGCGTACGTCGCGACGGCGGTGCCGGGCGAACGCCAGCACATCCTGGGCACCCTCCCCGCACGACTCCTGCTGTCCTACCGGCGTCGGTTGGTCGGGTGGTTTGAGTTTGCGCTGCGGAAGCGGGCACGGGCGGGTGGTGGAGGTTCGGCCATCAAGAAGATCAACGACGGTCTGGAGGCGTTCGTCCATGCCATCCCCGGCGCACTGGCGTCGGGTCAGACCCTGAACGTGTCCGACTTCGTGCCGGTCAATGAATACCTGGTGCCCGAACGGCTGAACCAGGTCGGCCAGAGCATCCTCCGTGTCGTGCGGGCGGAGGCGCAGCGGGATGGGGCCATCGGCGATACCGACACCCGCATGGAATCCGAGAACCCCCCCATCGGGTTTCACCTCATGCGGGACGAGAAGGCCGGGGTCTGGTACATCCCGTCATCCCCCCGCACATTCCGTATCAAGGATCGCCTGCGGGACATGGGGTTCAAGTGGAACGCCGGTGAGAAGACCTGGGACGTCCGTTCGTTGACCCCCGAGATTCGTCGGGAGTTCGGGATGACCGAGGTGGCCCCGTCCGCCACCCTGGCGCGGTGGTTCGCGACCTGGCTGCCGGTCAACATCGACCGATTCACCCGCATCTTCACGGACCACGCCCGGTCGAAGAATTCGTCGTACGCCATCAAGTTCAAGATGGTCGAAGGTCGCGCCGACGTGTCGTTCGTTCGCGACGTAGACTCGATTGCGAAGGCGGTCGAGGAACTGCGGTACCGCTACACGAACAAGCACGGGCGTGAACCGTGGCTCGAGACGATAGACCGGTTCATCGACCTCGTGGACGCCAAGACCCCGAACCAGGTGCAGCGTCTCATCGACCGCATCAACAACCTGCAGCACTCAAACGGCCTGTTCATGGAGCACTTTCCGTCGGAGGTGCAGGCCTGGTACGAGGGGTTCCTCAACGCGAAGTACCACACGCCCACGGCGGACGAACTGGCGAAGCAGATCCCCGACCGCGACCTTCGCGGGCTGTTGGTCGAGGTGGCACGGTCCAGTCGCCGACCCGCCGACTGGGCCTACACCCCGACGCCGAACTACCGTTCGATGAAGAAGGAACTCGCGGACGTCGGCGACCAGGTGAACTGGCGGAAGGAGGGGTACCCGGCCTACAAGGGGGTCAAGCAGATCGACCGATTCTCCCCCGATGTGCAGTCCCGCCTGGACGTCCTGATGGCGCTGGACACGCAGCGTGAGCGCATCCTGTCCACCGAGGTCACGACCCCCCAGCAGGAGGAGTCGGTGGTCGAACAGGCACGGGACTGGTCGGTCGACCACGAACGGGCGATCGACGGGCTGCGGGACGCCCTCGAGGCACAGCGTCGCATGGAACTCGAGGACCCGAACCACGCCGCCGCGTGGGATGCCATCAACTTCCCAAAGGAGTTCATCGCACGGTTCCCGTACGCGGTGCCCGGTGCATCGAAGTCCGAACTCGCCCAGTTCGTCGCGCGGTACGCCGCCCTGGGGTTGATAGCTGTTCGGTAGGCCTCAGGCGGCCGGGAACAGGGCGGTCTGGCGGCGGGCTTCCCACCACTCGCGGAGGGACGTCGTGCAGCGGCGGTCGGGGGTCTCCCCGACCCCGTCCCTGAACGCCCCGAGGGCCACCATCCGCACGGCCTCGTCGGGGGTGTTGGCGAGACCCATGTCGAGCAGGACGGCGGCGGCAGCGGTAGTGGACCGCGACCGTCCGCTGCGGCAGTGGATGAGGACCCGCTGTCCGTCCCGGAGGCGGGGGGACACCTCCCGCACGATGCGGTCCAGGTCGGCGGGAGCCCACCGGTGGTTCCCAGCGGTGGGGCGGGCGATGATACCGTTCGGGCGGTCCCCGCCGCGGCCGCAGCAGTCGACGACGAGGCCCATCATGTGGTCGACCTGATGGGCCTCGTCGAGTCCGCTGATGAACATGCGGACGTTGATGTAGGGGGTGGGGGATCGCAGTGTGGACATGACTCCTCCGTCGTTCACACGGGGTACACCGGTCGGGGTCGGGTCGACCTGCTCAGCGGTCGGTTCGCCGTACTATTTCAGCAGGCATCTTCAAGAACCCTCGTTATACCAGCGTACAGCATTAGCGATATGGGTTTCCCATTCATCCCCCCAATACCCTAAATCTGAACAATCCTCTGCTGTCAAGCTGGGATCAAAATCCAGAAAGAAATAGTTAGATCCAATACTTGCGTTTGTAGTCTCATTATCAAAAATCAGATGATACCTGCTACCAGCATAGAACGCGCCTAACCGCATTTCTCCAAACATCACATCTTCTGGTCTGAATTCTGAATGGACCTTGACAGTGTAGCTTCTTGGCATGATACCTGCTCCCTTGCAGTGAAAAACCAGTTACCAGGTGTGTTACTCCCGCTGCCGTTCCAGGTCGTATGTGCGGGCCTCCGCCTCGGCCTGACGACTGATCTCGACCTGCATCGGGTCTTCCGCGAGGAAGCAGTAGACGAAGATGCCCATGAGGGGGGCGAGGGCGAGGGCGAGAGCGATGTCGTTGAGGACCTGTCGCATCGGGTGTACTCCGTGGTGGGTTCACACGGGGTACACCGGTCGACGACGGGTCGGACCGTCAGAGTCCGAGAAGGTCGAACGCGTCCACCTCGGAGGTCGGGACGTGCCCGCACGCGACGCCGATCTGGCGGTAGGTCTCGAGCAGCACCTCGAACGCGGCGGCGTTGGCGAGGGGGACCTGGCCGTTGCCGCACGCCTTCAGTCGCCCGGCACGGTCGGGCGTGCCGACCGTGATGCGGGGAACGTGCGGGGGTTCCCGCCGCCACCAGGGGCCGGGCATATTCTCAGCGTAGGCTCGGGCCTCCCCGTCCGTCATCGGGGACATGGACGTCCACCCGACGGGCCACCCCATCAGCCACTCGACCCAGTCGGGGTTCAACTGACCGACCGGACCGCGGTTGGCCCGTGCGGCGTTTCGCTCCTCCTTCGTGCGGCGGGGCGGGCGGCGTCCGTCGTTCTGGACGAACCGACCCAGGGGGCTGAACCCGTCGGCGGCGTTGCAGAACGAGTCCGCGGCGGCGGCGAGGGTGATCTGGCGACCCTTCTCCGCGATGTCCTCCGCGTACTGGCCGGAGTCGTGGACGTCCTGACGGTACATCCCCGCGTTCGGGGTCGGCCACATCGCCCGCGTAGCAGGCGGGAGGGTGTCGGGGTCGACACCCTCGAGTTCCTTCGGGATGATGCCCGCCGCGAGTTCGACCGCCTGCTCGAGCGCGGGCGGGCTGGACTGCCCCCCGCCGCTGCGGCGACCGTTCTCCGTCGACGCGGTCATGGCGCGGCGGGACTTGCGGTTGTTCGACGCGGTCGGGGTCGGCCACTCCCGCTTGTCCGACCCGTCGAGTGCCTGGAGGAAGTCGTCGATGCCGTCCGCCTCCTCGATGGCGGCACCGACGACGGCACCGTCGAGTCCCGAGTAGTGCCCGGTCTCGAGTCCCTTCTGCACGAAGGACTGGGACGCCCCCTTCATGTCGCGGACGGTGGGGGTGGGCCAGGTGCGGGTGTGCTCGCCGTCCGGTCCGTACAGGGAGTGCGCGACGTCCTCGAGGAGGTTCCCGACGTGCCCACGCCGTTCGACCCTGTCGGCCATGCCGGGGGTCACGACCTCCTTCGCGATGCCGGCGGTGGGCGTGGCCCAGGTGCGTCCGTGCTCGAAATCGGCTTCAGCGGCGGCGGCGCGCAGGGCCATCCCGCCGTGGTTCCCGCCCTCGCCCGGCGGCGCGTTGCCGGCGAGCGGGGTCGGGTACGTGCGACCTTCACGCGCCGACCAGTCGGCGGCGAGGTGGTGCAGGCTGACGCCGTGGCGGCCCCACTCGGGGCGGCGGGCGGCGCGGGAGGCCCCCACCGCGTGGGAGTCGAAGGCGTTGGGGGTGGGGAGCATCTCGATGCCGGGCGAGTCCGGCGCGGCGGGACGCGCACCGGCGAGGGGGTCGGGGATGCGGAGGTCCTCGAGGATGCGGGGCCACGGCCAGCCGTCGCGCGTGGTGCCGTCCGCCTGCGACACGGGGTCGAGGGCGTACACGACGACCGACCCGTCGGTGCCCGTGCGGACGAACCCGGAGCGGGGCCAGGGGACGCTCGCGGTCACCGTGGACGCGGTGTCGCCGCGGCACCGACCGGGGCCGGAACGCCAGGACAGGGTCTTCTCGTCGAACCGGGCGAACTCGGCGAGGGGGACGGTGCCCGTCGACTCGACGTCGGAGTCGCGGCGGCGACCGAGGATCCACATGCGGTCGCGTCGGTGCGGGGCACCGACGGCGGCGGCGGGGAGGCACGTCCAGGCGACGTCGTACCCGCTGCGGGCGAGCTCACCGATGACGACCCCGAAGTACCCGTGCGTGCCCGTGAGGAGCCCCGCCACGTTCTCGAGGTAGGCGTACTTCGGGCGCACGCCACGGATGATGTCGCGGGTCGCGGGCCACATGTTGCGGGGGTCGAAGTCGGCCTCCTGGCGTCCCGCCGTACTGAAGGGCTGACAAGGGAATCCCCCAGATACAACCTCAACTTTCCCCGCGTAGGGGGTCGTGTCGAACTCGCGCACGTCCCCGAACACGGGGGCGGTCTCGATGAGACCGTCGGCCATGCGGGCCTTGAGGATGGCCTGCGGGTAGGCGTCCCACTCGACGTAGGCGACCGTGCGGATGCCCAGCATCTTCGACCCGAGGACGCCGCCGCCGGCCCCCGCAAACAGGGCGATCTCCGTCATCCCTTTCAACTCGTCCGTCACCGACATTCGATCTCCGACGGTGCGACACTACCCGCCGGGGACGGCTAATCGACCCCCCTTCGGTGCGGCTACTCCCGCCACGACGGAACAGGTCGTCGTGTCCGTCCCGGTGCAGGCGGAACCCGCGAAGCGCAACTACCGTTCAACTGAACCTACGCCAAGTTAGGCATGGGTTCAACCGCCGCTCGTTGCCGAGGCGGCCCCCGGTCTGAATCCCCGCAGGCGGAGATGCCGGGTTCCTGCTTCCTTGGGGTCTGCTCGACGTTGCCGCCGAGTCTTACGTCCCCTCCACAGGCGTTTAGGGAGTCCGTCAAACTTGCGGCCTCCAAGAGTAGTAGCGCGGGTCAGCGGCGAGAATGCGCTTGTGGCTTTCGGCCACGGTGCCGTCGCGGGTGATACCAATGCCGCTTGCGAAACCTCCCCACAAAAAACAGGTGCGACAGGGCTACAACGAGTACTTCGCTCGTTAGCCTCCTACGGGAAGCCGGTCAGACGACTCAGGCGGGGACGCCGGGTGCCCTCCAAGTACCAGAAAGGATCTCGCCTTCAGAGCCGTCCCATTTCCCACCGAGGATGACCGCAGTCCCCCCGATGCGTGCGTCTTCGTACACTGCGGCGCGACCGGAAATTTTGGCGTCCCCAAACACTTTTGCGTTGCCCGCCACAGTGCTGTTAGAAACCTGGGCGTTCCCAAACACCATCGCGTAATCGAAAACCTGGGCGCTGAACAACTGGGCGTTCCCAAACACCTCGGCTTCATTGGAAACCGTGCCGTCGAACAGCTCAGCGTTACCGTATACCTTGGCTTCACCCCGCACCCAAGATTCGTTGCCATACACCTTAGCGTTGTCGAACACCTCGGCTGTGTCTTCTATAGAGGCCTTGCCGAACACCCTGGCGTTACCCCACACCTTGGAATCGCCGGATACCTTGGCTTGACCGAACACCTGGGCTCTGCCGGACACCTGGGCGTTTTCCAAGATATGCTTTCCGGGGATGTTTATTTCGGTGGCAGTCCTCGGGGCACGGGATAGACCCGCCAGGATAGCCCGACGCTCGTCGGAACCAACGGGGAGGGTGACCGCGAGGCGAATGAGTGCTGAACGGTCGGCGGCGGTCAGGGTGCGGGACATGACAGGCAGGCTCCGGTTATGGCGGTGTCCTACGCTTGCCATAGGACGGCTACCGAGGACACGGGTAGGCTCAATCATGCCCACCCGCTCCCCTCTTGCCGACCCGCCCGCACCTGCCGTGTGGTTCGTCTATGTCTTGCAGTCGTTGGCTCCGCGCTACGGACGACGGGGGCAACGACTTCCCGGATTCTTTTATGTCGGCGCGACCACCGACCCGCTCCGCAGACTCCGACAACGGAGAAATCTTGGGTGGGGGCCGGTACACGAGCAAGCACCATCCTATGCACCACGCTACCTACCGTCACCTAATGTGGCCTATTTTTTGTACCCGACGGCATCGAACACGGACGGGTCGTCCTCGACCCCGTCAGGGGCGGGCATGAACGACAGGCGTGCGCGGACCTCGAGCAGGTAGAGCGCGGCCTCGGCCTGTTGCTTGTACTCGAAGTTGGCCCCGTGGGCGTGGGCGCGGAGCTCGAGGGTGTAGAGGACGTCCCGCATCCCACCGACGCCAGACACGACGACGCGCGTACCCATCGGCAGGGCAAGGGCGGCACGGCCGACGTCACCCGCGTCGAGGAACTGACGGTACAGGGCGTACGACCGACGGAGGAGGTCGGGGGTGCGGGCGACGGCGACCTCCGACTTCGGCTCGTAACGGCGGTCTATGGTGAGTTTCCCGCCCAGGCAGACGACGCCCAGGTGCCACGGGTACAGGGTGCGGTGGCGGTGCCAGTCGCGGGCGACGGCGAGGGAACACTCGATGCGGACCTGCGCCCGCACCTGGCGGTTGAACCACGGGTCGGCGTACGACCGACCGTGCTTACGGGTGTAGGGGGAAACGACGCCGTCACCCTTCCAGTCGATGACGCGGAGTTCGACGTCCACGCCCGACGGGTGCTTGGCCCCCGCGACGGGTCGGAGGATGGACGCCAGGTGCCCAGGCAGGTCACGCTCCCCGCCGACGACCGCCTCGCGCAGCCCGTACCCGGCGAGGCCTGGGGTGGCGGTGCGGTACGCGGTCTCGATGTCGTCCCACACGGGGGACGGCGAGACGGTGGCGGCGTCGCGGACGGCACGCGCCCGCTCACGCAGGTTGGACGCGAACGCGGCCCCCGTGGCGAACGTGCCTGGGAGTGCCCACCGTGCGCGGTCAAGGGCGGGGCGGAACGGTTCCTTGTCGGCGATGCCCAAGGCGGCGCGGTTCGCGGGGTCGGTCAGGTGTTCCGTCCACCACGCGACCTCAGCCTCGTAGACCTCGAGCCATTCGCGGTGGAGGGTGACGAGGGACGGGTCGGTGACGGTGCCTTCCGACACCGTGTCACCCCACGCGATGGCTTCGACGATGCGAGACTCGCGGGCCATCGGCCAGTCGGTGCGGCGGACGGCGCGGGTCGAGAACTCCTGCCCGGCGACGAGCGGGGAGTCGAACAGGAGCCACGCCGTGAACCACGACACGCCCTCGACGGCGACCGTGGGACTGCCCGTGAGTTCCATCACGCTCGAATGTCCGTACTGACCGACGAACTGGTCGAAGAACCCCTGGACCTTCGGGTGCAGGGGGTAGGTGGTGAGGGCGTCCTCCGCCAGTGCGCCCCATCCGTGGCCTTCCTTGATCAGTTGTTCCCAGGTGGGGAAATCCCTATCGGGATTGTCCGCGACGAGGACATCCCGTTTCGCGTTGTATAGGGACGATGCGACGGCCTCGACGACCTCCGCGTACCGTTGTTTCATCCCCCCGATGGGGGACCGGGACACCATCGCGGCGAGCATGGCCCGCACCTCAGGGGTCAGGCGGTGGTCGAGTACGATGGTGCCGGGGGTGGGTTCGTGGAGGTACTGGAAGCTCATCGGGTGTCCTCAGTCTGGGTATCCGTCGTCCTCGTCCAGGAACCCGAGGGGGATGCGGGGGTCGTGTTGCATGGGGACGGCAGGACCGCCGCCATTGCCGAGGTATTCGACGGTGACGCGGGGGTCGTGGTGCAGGAGGACGGTCCCATCCTCGTCCGACACATACTCTACCCGGTAGTGGGCGTCGGGACGGACGTGGACGGGGTACCCGTCGGGGGTGACATCCCAGGTGCGGAGGAACCCGATGGCCCCCGTGCCGCCGAACGACTGGACCGTGATGCAGTCGCCTGGGGCGATGGTGAGTCCCACGGGGTGGGCGGCCATGATCGAACCGTCGGGGTAGGCGGTGATGATGCTGATGGTCCGGATAGTGTAGTGCTGGAAGATCACGGGCGACTCCGGTTGGTGGTACGGCAGGGACGGCACCACGACTGCTCCCGCACGACGGTCGAGCCGTCGGACGCCCGCATGTTGCGGAGTCCGAAGTGGTCGAGGGGCTTCAGGATGCCGCAATTCGGACATCGGCGGTGGACGATGCCGTCCACGACCTCGTCGGCATGGATGACTACGGACGGAGGTGGTTTGGTGGTCATGTCCACCCCTACGCGGTGGCCCGTCTATTGCACCCGCCCTGTGTTCCATCGAACCTCAGGAGACCCCCCATGTCCGACGCCGCCCTCCGCGCGGGACTCATCCGCCTGGCGCACGACCGACCCGACCTGCGCGCCCATATCCTCCCGCTCGTGACCAACCGGGTGGCGATGGAGTTTGAGACCCAGGACGCGCTCGACAAGTACCTCAAAGATCACCCGAAGGCCGACAAGTCCAAGCACAAGGTCAAGGGCGAGGGCGGTGGCGACAAGGGCAAGTCGGACAAGGGCAAGTCGGACAAGGGCAAGTCGAAGGGGAAGAAGGACATCCAGTTCGAGGTGGACGACGCGACGCTCGAGAAGCGTCGCCCGGCCATCAGCGACGACCTGAAGGACTACGGGTCGGACGCCAGCCCCGACGACCTCAAGCCGGAGCACCGCGAGGTCCTCAAGGACTACAAGTTGGAGATCGTGGGCCACGACGCCGCCCAGGCCGTCGACATCGCCCGCAAGATCAAGGACGGCATCGACAAGTCGGCGGACATCTGCAAGATGAACCCGTCGGTGTGTGAGGGCAACAAGGGCCTGACCCGCGACAAGATGCCGCAGATCGAGGGGGAGAAGACGGTCAAGCAGATGCTGAACGCCGTCAAGAAGGACGGTTCCCCCGACGATGAGGCCCGTGCCAAGGGCAAGGCGATGGTCCAGGCCGGTGCCGACCCCGACTCCGACAAGACGATCATGCAGCAGATGATCGACCACTTCAAGGACAACGGGGTTCGGACGAAGAACACGAAGATTCCCGTCGGGATGCTGAAGGCGACCCAGTCGGAGATCAAGGCCCAGAAGACCTACGGGATGGCCGACTCCTACCTCAAGGGGAAGTTCAACAACATCGGCGACTCCGTCGTCGTGTCCCGCGACGGACACATCCTGGACGGACACCACCGGTGGGCGGCCCTGCTCACGGTCGACCCGTCCCGCGAGATGAACGTCCAGGTCATCGACATGGACATGGACGACCTCCTCGCCGAGGCCCAGTCGGTGCCCGGCGTCTACAAGGCGGACTTCGCGGGTACCCCGCTCGCCGAGGATGACCAGAAGAAGTACAAGTCCGAGGCGAAGACGAAGTTCAAGTCGAAGGGCAAGGGCAAGAAGGCCGGGATGAACGTGCAGGCCGCCCACAACGCCCGCGTCGACGCCGAGCGCACCCGACTCGAGGCGGGTGTCGTGCGGCTGGCGCACGCGAACCCACACCTCCGCCCCCGCCTCGCATCGGTCCTGCGTGCCATCCGCATCGACCGTGCCGTCCGCAACTTCATTCAAGGGTGAATCCCATGTCCTCTCTCCGCAACCGCATCATCCGTCTCGCGGCGGCGAACCCCGCCCTCCGCGCCGAGCTGCTCCCCCTCCTGAAGGAGGACGCCGACCCGACGTCGGTGGACCAGAACAAGCCGGAACACTACTACGGGCTCCCGCCGAAGGGCGTCCAGGCGTCGGACCGTTCCGCCGCGGTCGTCCCGTCCCTGGACGACCTCGAGGCGGCACTCCGCAAGGCCCGCCGTGAGGTGTTCGACGACAACCAGGTCGTCGCCGACGCCGCGAGCCTCGAGATCAAGCGTCTGCGGAAGCTCATCGAAGCGCACCCCGACGAGGTTGCCCGCCGCGACCGCGTCGAGCATGACCGCTCCGAACGCATGTTGCGTCGCTGGCTGTGATGTGATGCACCAGCCCTCCGCGTCGCGCGTCGCGTCCCGACACCTCGAGGCAGGGGTGTCGGATTGGCTTGGCTGGATCGTCCAGCCGTGGTCGGTGCTCGTCCGCCGCAGCAACGAGTTCGTGTCCGGACCCGTCGACGACGCGATGGACAATGTGTTCCGCGATCTGGCCCCCGAGCTCGTTGCTGCCATCGGGGAGCGCGAGGTGGACGCCGATGTGGACGAGTTCACGACGGGAGCCCTGCAAGGTCGGTCGGACGCCCGCGGGGACCTGCTCGAGGACAACGACCGTTCCTGGTCGGAGGACTACCGGGCGGGGTACCGATGGGGGTACGACAACGCGGACGCCTGGCAGGGCAACGCCCTCCCCAACGATGTGCGGGGTCGGGTGGTCCGCGAGAACGTCGCGGAGTTCCGAAACGAGGTCACGGAACACGTCGTCGAGGAGGCCCTGCACAAGGCCTGGCACGCGATCAACCCGGTCAACACGGTCAAGGCGATGATCTCCGCCGTGCGGCAGCACGGGTGGAAGGTCGGCATCGGCCTCGCCCTGTTCGAGCTCCTCGAGCACACGGTCCTGCCGACCGTCCTCATCGCCCTGACGGGTCGCCCTGAGATGGCCGTGACGGGGACGCTCCCCATCGGGGAGATCGTGCTTCCCATCATCCTGCGCGCCATCGGGAACGTGCCGGCGGAGGCCGACCAGCCGACCCCCGACGGTCACCTCGACTGGTACGTGTCGACCTACGGGTCGGTGCGCCTCGCCCACGACACCCTGGAGTACTGACATGTCCGACACCCTCCGCAGCCGCCTCGTGCGGCTGGCACACGCGAACCCCGACCTCCGTCCTCACCTCCTCCCCATCCTCGCGGGGGACGGCACCATCACGGCGTCGTCGAAGCGAACGGCGGGCAAGGTGTCCGTCCGGTTCGACAACGGCCTCTCCGTTGAGGACATCGAGGGGATGAGCCGTTACTCGAAAGCTAACCAAAGCTAACTTACCGAGCCCGCCTCTTGCGAGGACGGCCCCCGGTCTGACCCAACCCGAAGGCTGGTGCCGGGTTCCTGTTTCAACGAGGTTTGCCTGATCAACCGGGGCTGGTCAGGTCTTACGTCCTCTCCACAGGCGTTTAGGGAGTCCGTCGAACTGGCGGCCTCCAAAATGTTGATCGCGGCGTTGAGGTCAGCATTGGCCTCGTGCCCACATGAGATGCACCGGAAGTCGCCCTGCGACCTCCTGTTGCCCGCATCGACGTGCCCACACACGGAACACCGCTGGCTGGTGTAGTGGGGAGGAACGGCTACAACCTCACAGCCGTACAGTTTCCCCTTGTACTCCAACAGGCGGCGGAACTCCCCGAAGGCAGCATCCAAAATGACCCGGTTGAGCCCCCTCTTACGGGAGGCTCCGCTCCGAGTCATGTTCCGCACTCTCAGATCCTCGATGATCACCTTGCCGTGGCTCTTGGCGAGGGTGGTCGTGGCCTTGTGGAGTGAATCACGTCTCACGTCCCGAACCCGAGCATGAGCCCTGGCGAGCTTCGCCCTGGCCTTGCTTCGATTCGCTGATCCCTTCTTTTTCCTCGACACCTCCTGCTGGAATCGCTTGATCTTCCGCTGCCCTCTCTGAAGGGCCTTGGGGTTCTCGATGACCGTGCCGTCGGACAGGGTAGCCAAGCGGGCCACACCCAGATCAACTCCGACCACGGGTTTCCCGTTCGGAGCAGCGTCTTCGACCTCGGCTCCGACCACGGAGACGAACCATCGACCGGCCTGCTCGGTGACGGAGACCTGAGCGTGCTTCCCCCAAGGTAGGTAGCCCCGTTCTCCAGGCTGGAGCGGGACCCGCCCGATCACCGGAAGCTGGATGGTCCGATGGTCGATCTTGATGGCCCCGGTCAACCGGAACCCACCGATCCCACGGCTGCGACTCTTGAACCTCGGGTAGCGAGCCCGACCGGCCAGGAAGTTCTTGAACGCCCTGTCCAGATCGCGAAGGGCTTCCTGGGGAGCCGCTTTGGACGCCTCGTACATCCAAGGGACGCCGCCGTCCTCTGAAGCCGCCTTCTTCAAGGCGTTGAGGTCACGGTGGAGCGAGATGGCGTTGGGCCAGCCCTTCCACTTCTTCGGTTTCCCGAGTTCGACCCACTGCTCGTAGGCGTCTCGGTGCTGACGCAGGCCCCAGTTGTAGGCCCACCGGGCGTTCCCCGCATGTTGCAGGAGGGCCTGCCTCTGGCGAGGCGTCGGCCTGATCTCCGCCCGGTAGGACAGCCTCACTTTGCTGCCTCCGCATCGGCCTTCGCCTTCTTGCGGTTCTCGGCTGACCGCTTCCCGTAGATGCGGGCAGAAAACGACGCCATGAGGGAGAGGATGTCTTCGACAAGTTCCTCCTCGTAGGACTTGCCCAACACCTCGTCCGTCCACTCGATCTCGACGCCGTGGCTGTTGAAGTAGGCTTCCAGCAGGCCGAACCCGAACCGCGAGAGGCGGTCCTTGTGTTCGACCACCACCCGGTCGATCTCGTGGTCGTTGACGAGCCCGAACAGCTTACGGAGCCGGGGTCGGTTCTCGGACATTCCAGAACCCACGTCCTCCAACACGGCGATCATCTTGTAGCCCTGGATGACGCAGTGGGTCGTGACCCGTCCGACCTGACGCTCCAGATCGCCCTTCTGCTTTTGGTCGTGGCTACTGACCCGGCAGTAGACGGCGGCACGGACCTCGGTGGACTCGTCTTCGGGAGGAGTCCTCGGGCCACCCAACATCTCCTCGACACCGGAGAGGGGGAACCTGCGGTGACCGCCTGAAGTGCGGACCATCCGTAGCGTGCCCTCGTCCCCCCAACGACGCACGGTGTTCTCATGGACCCCGAGCATTTCGGTGGCTTCGGAAAGGGTGAGGAGCCGGTCATTCTTTGACATCGGACCCCTTCCGTCGTGAGAGATGCCTTTGGAGGTTTCCCACGGCGTACTCGTCCAGAAGGCCCTCGGCGTCGAAGACCGCGTGCCAGTGGTCGTACCACTTCTGGAACTCCTCGACTGAGGGCACTCCGTCCTTTGGGAAAGGGACGGGGTGCGGGACGGTCCTGCCGTCCTCGGTCTGGAACTCGGTTTCAGTGACGCGGGTGATCACGGTGCGGTTCATCCTCTACTCCTATGTGCGAGGTATAGGGACTCTACCGAAGGTTACTACCCACTTTAGTAAGATTTTCCCGAACAGCTATCAACCCCATCGGCAAGGTCGGTCAGGTGGCGTATTTGGACGAGCGTCGGTCGGGTGCGAAGGCGGCGCGCGAGGCCATCACCTTCGCCCGGTCGAATCAGCAGATGCTGAACGCGATGTCCACTGGTGATCAGGCCATCGGTGCCATCGAGGCCCACGTCCGCAAGGTCACGGGCAAGTCGCCGGCCTGGCAGTACATCCAGTTGCCGATGTAGTCCTTCGGGTACGGAACGGCCCCCGACCGGTCACGATGCCGGTCGGGGGCCGTCGCCTTTTTTCGGGCGGCGGGGTGCAGGTGTGGAGTCGGGTCAGCGACCGCATACCCACGATGCCGCAACGACCCGTTACGTTCGGTGGTCATCGGGGTCTCCGTCGGGTTCGCCTGATGTACGCCGCACACCCGCCGTCAGATCGAACCGAAAACGTGCGCCCCCATCGACCGTCACCCGCGAACAATAAGGTAAAAATAGGTGATCGGGGGGCGGGGACGCACGCCAAATCGGTTGGACTACTCGCCGAGGCAGACCGTACGGAGGATGCGCTCGCAGACCAGGTAGGGGTCGGCATTGGCGGCGGGGCGACGGTCCTCGAGGTACCCGCGCCCCTTGTTGGCGACGTGTCGGGGGATGCGGATGGACGCACCACGGTCGGCGACGCCGCACCGGAACGTGTTGATGTCGCAGGTCTCGTGGTGTCCCGTCAGGCGGAGGTGGTTGTCCGCCCCGTAGACGGCGATGTGCTCCGCGTGGCGGCGGGACAAGGCCTCGCACGCGTCGGTGATGGCGTCCATCCCGATGCGGGTGTCGGACGGGAACAGGGGGAGCTGACCGGCGAAAACCTCGAGACCCGTCGCGCGCATCGCCGCCGTCGAGAAGTTCGTGTGCGCGCCCGTGCCGTTCCAGTCGCCGAGCATTGGCTTCGGGTGGAGGGTGGCGTAGACGCCGTGGTCCTCTCCGATGCGGTACAGGAGCCACCGGGCGAGCCACAGGTGGTCGGCGACGGTGAGCGGGTCGCCCGCGCCGACCTGGAACTCCCACTGCCCGAGGAGGACCTCGGCGTTCGACCCCTCGTACATGAGGCCTGCGCGGACGCAGGCCTCGGCGTGGGCCTCGACGATGTCGCGGCCCGCGACGTCGTCGGCACCGACCCCGCAGTAGTACGGACCCTGGGGGCGGGGGTACCCGGCGTCGGGCCACCCGAGCAGCCGCCCGTCCCTCATCAGGGTGTACTCCTGCTCGATGCCGAACATCGGGTCGAACTTCGACGCCCCTGCTTCGAGGGCGGCGCGGAGGCGGGCGCGGGTGTTGGACGGGTGCGGGGTGACGCCGTCGGGCATAAACACCTCGCACAGGACGAGGGTGTTCGGGTGCCCGTCGATGGACGGGCGCAGGGGGTTGTCGACGCTGCGGACGGGGCGGAGGACGCAGTCGGAGTCGTGGCCCGACGCCTGACTCGTGCTCGAGCCGTCGAAGCCCCAGTCGGACGGCGTCGCCTCGACAGCGGGGGTGTACTTGGTCTTGTTGCGGACTTTGGCGGTCGGGGTGGTGCCGTCGATCCAGATGTACTCGGCGAAGGGCATGTTCGTGTGTCTCCGTGGGTCGTCCCATCGTACCCGTTATGGTGCCTATTGGACCGGGTGGTGCGTACCCGCACCAGGAGCCTCGACGAATATGCCCCGTCCCCTTTACGAAATCGCCCGCGAGATCCGGTCCAATTGGCGTCCGGTGGACTACTCCGCCAAGCCCTACCTCGAGGCCATGATGGAACTCAACAGCGTCAACGACCAATACGGGGCGGACAACGGCCGGTACATCGTCAACTACTTCCTGACGAACTCGAGCAAGTGGCGCGGCGACGTGGCGAAGCGCGTGAAGGCGGAGCTGAAGCAGATGGTCGGTCGCCGTGCGTCCGACGACGGCGTGGACGCGACCCTCCGCAGCCGCCTGATCCGCCTGGCGGCTGCCAACCCCTCCCTCCGCGCCGACCTCATCCCCCTCCTGAAGGAGCAGGCGGACCCCGCGTCGCACGACCAGAACAAGCCGGAGCACTACTACGGACTTCCCCCCCGTGGCGTGCAGGCGGCCGGACCCGAAGACCCTGTTGAAGGAGGATTCAGACATTTCGCGCAGTATGTGTCGGGAAACATTGATAAGAAGTCCAGTCGCAAGGCGCACACGGATGAGAACCTTATGGAGGCCGAGGACGCGGCGTTGAAGGTTGCCCGTGCCGTCGCTACGGCACTCAAGGGCAAAGTCGGCGCTCCCCGTAGCAGTACCGACTTCGGGTACATCGGTGTGAAGGTTGGGGTGTTTTCCCCAGAACTCCCCTCTTCAGCCTCGTCCGAAGGGGCCGAAATCACGGTAGACCTGACCGCCTCGTTGGACGGATCTAACGCCTATTTCGCCTTCCACTACTACCTCGCGCCTCGGAAGCTGAACGGCGTCACGAAAGAGATGGACGAACTCATCCAGCGCGCCTCGGACTCTATCGAGGGGGCCGTGTCGGAAGGGTTGCGTGCTGTCCCGAAGTTGGCCGCGCTGTTGGCCCCTGTCCGTGCTCGTGAGACTGTGCGCCAGGATGCTGGGGCTGTGCTCAAGAATGTGACTTCCGAAATGAAAGCGTGGTTGCAAAAGGCCCTCGTTCAATCGGGCGTCGTAGGCCCGGTGAGGGTGTGGGGCCACCCCTACGGTGGAGTCGGGACTTTCGTCACGGACGAAGGTGCCCCCTATGCCGCAGAGAACATTGTTATTGAGGGGTTGATTGGCGAGGACGAGGGCCGCGACCTACAGCGGTCGAGGGAGGTGCTTGCGAACACGCGCAAGGTTCTCACGAAGGCCCTGTCGCAGTTCTCCTCCGCCAACGGCGTGGTTGCGAAGCTGTCCGCCAAGCCCGCGTATTGGTCGGCGTACAAATACAACACAACGGTCATCATCTCCTTCAAGGGATTCCCCGTAGAGAGCATGAGGTTGGCGGGCGAACGCCCGTCGAGACGTTCGTAGAATTCGACCTGGCGCAAGGCCCGGTCGCCATCCGTCATCCCGACGGGCAGCTTCAGCACTGCGGCTAATCGGCCCAGGACACCGTCACGTTCAGGCTCGCGTCGGTCGCCATCCCGGTGGCCGACGCGTTCCCGATTTCGGGCAACCTTGGACCGGTCGTACCGTGGTACCGGACCTCGACGGTGAACCCGTCGTCCCGCAGCCGGTCCAACGCCTGGGACATGGCGTTGTAGAGGGCCGACTCGCGGACGAGCAACCGTAGGTTCCCGCTGCTGAGGCTGCCGTTGACGGCCTTGTGAAGCAGGTCGAACACGGCGG